>CAXTSI010000072.1:0-23770 GCA_964246695.1 uncultured bacterium | reverse complement strand
CGACCGAATTCCGTTATACACATGATGCTCAAGAGCGTATAGTGCGTAAGTCCTAAAATAGTAAATATATCTTTGTTATTTGTGCTTAATTTATGATGGGAGAATTTGAAATCTAGCTTGATAAAAATGATTATCTAAGTTAATTGCACCATCTTTTACATCACATTCCACAGGATTTGAACCTAAATCCCAAATAGAAGATGTTTGGTTGATGCTAGTAATAATAATTTTTCCATGTTCTTGAATAATCTCAAATTCTTGGTTTTCTCCTAATAGTTCTTTAGGGATTAATAAGCCTTTTTCTGTTGCTGTTAATTTCATATTTAATTACCTCGATTAATTTTGTAAGTTAATAAAATGAATTTGCTTTGTAGCAGAGTAGGTAGATAATACCTACTCAAATGAGAAAAAGATTATTTGAGGAAAGCTCCTTCTAAAATTTTAGCAAAATTATTAAAAACGTACTTTGGTGTTATTTCGTTCATCTTCGGATTAGAACCTACGCAATGACAAAATGACCGAAATATGAGTTACAGAAAATACGAGGAATTGTGTATCTTTAGCGCTCTTATATCACTCTGTAAAAAGAAAAATATAATAATACACCGCGCTGACTGATTGGTTAGATGGCTATTTAGCCCGGAAACTCAACCAAATTAGCGAATTAGGTTAGTTTCTCGACCCTTGTCGCCTTTTGGGTTTCTGTGGCTTTGACGTTATTTCTGGGGGTATTTACCTTTTGCCTTGTACCTTTGCGTCTTTGCGCGGCAGTTGCTTCAAGCCGGGGAAACCGTCCAACGCACTGCCTTGTCTTTGCGTGAGCCAATTCATCTCTACATTCAGCAATGCCAAAACTTAAGCATCAACACCAATTGGCATCAAACCTTCTCGCTGCATTTCCCAGGCTAGGGTAGTGTCAACGATTTGATCCAGGTGATAATATTTGGGTTGCCAGCCCAGCACCTGACGGATTTTATCTGCACTAGCTATGACACAGCCGGGATCTCCTGGACGACGGTCGGTTTCGAGAACGGGGAAATCCACCCCAGAAATTGCCTTGACCCGTTCGATGACTTGCCGGACGCTGTAGCCCTGCCCATAGCCGCAGTTGAGAATTTGGCTTTCCTGATTTTGCTCTAAATAGCGCAAAGCATCCAAGTGTGCTGCTGCCAAATCTTCAACGTGGATATAGTCCCGAATCCCCGTGCCATCTGGGGTGGAAAAATCCGTGCCAAAAATTCGCACCCCTAGTTTACGTTTGAGTGCGGCATCGCAGGCAGATCGGATCAGGTGAGATGCCTCCCTTGACATCTGCCCCAGTCGTCCACTAGGTTCTGCCCCCGCAACGTTGAAATACCGTAGAATTACGTAGCGCAGAGACGAGGCTGCGCCGTAGTCCCGAATCAGCCATTCGCTGGCAAGCTTTGAGCGTCCGTAGGGGTTAATTGGCTGGGTTGGGGCAGACTCCGTGACTGGATTTTCTGTTGGTTGCCCATACACTGCGGCTGTACTGGAAAATACGAGCTGATTGATGTCCATCGCACTACAACAATTGAGCAAATTCAGCGTATTGCGCGTGTTGTTGGTGTAGTAATCGAGGGGATGGGCAACTGATTCTGGTACACTAAGACTGGCGGCGAAGTGTAGCACTGCACTAAATTCATGCTTCAAAAAAACCTGGTACAGAAGGTCTACATCTCCTAAATCCCCGATAATTAATTCACCGTGCAGTACTGCCTTGGGTGAACCCGTAGAACAATTGTCGTAAACGACCACATCGTAGCCTGCCTTGCCCAATTGACGGACTACGTGGGAGCCAATGTAGCCTGCCCCACCAGTTACTAAAACTTTTTTGTTCATCTGCCTTTACCTAATAAAACAACGCGAACGGTTTTGAAGGCGATCGCTAAATCTAACCAGAGGGAATAATTCTTGATGTAATAGAGGTCATAGGAAAGCTTTTCGTAGGCATCTTCAATAGATGCACCGTAAGGATACATCACCTGTGCCCAGCCTGTAATTCCCGGTTTCACTAAATAACGCACTTCATAATAGGGAATCGCTTCTTTGAGTTTGACATCAAATTCCGGTCGTTCTGGACGCGGACCAATCAGACTCATCTCACCTCGGAGGACGTTCCATATTTGAGGTAATTCGTCAATCCGTAACAAACGTAACCAGTATCCGACTCTGGTAATCCGTGGATCGCGTTGACTTGCCCACTGCGCTCCCCGCTTCTCTGCATCCTGATACATCGAGCGGAATTTATAAACCCTAAATGGTTTACCGTAGAACCCACTTCGTAGCTGACTGTAAAATACTGGACCGGGGCTATCTAATCTGATTAGCAATGCGACCAACAACAGAAGTGGTGCAACCAATACCAGTAAAAACAGTATCAGTATGATATCGACAACTCGCTTCAGTTTCATGCTGAAGTCACCAGGTATTAAGTTAAAACCCTCACTAAAAGCCAACCATTTATCTTCTAGCAAAGAAGAAGGCAGTTTATACCAAAACGTTTCGTAAGCGTCCGGTAATCTGTAAACCGGAATGCCCCGCAACCGCATCTGCATCAACAGTTGTGCTTGGGATTTGGAAAACTCCATCTGGGTTGCACCTATGACCGCAGACCAAGATTCGTGACTCAATTCCGACAAATCACGAAGATTTCCTTGATAACTGAGATTGATATCTGGTAAGTCAATGGTTTTTTGACTGGTTTCTGCGAGAACAGTCAACTTTCCTAAAGGATTCAGCACCAGCAATTTTTGTGCAAAAATGCTTTAATTTACACCTGCTGTCACTTTATGGTTAAAAAACGACCATTTTATCCTTTAAGTAACAAGTTTGCCCTGGGCTATGGTTCAAAATTTGGTCATTCCGCAGGTAAAATCACATTTAGCAACATAAAAAGATGCAAGTCAAATTTGGCGATTGTTGCCTCAATTCTCAATAAGAAAATGCTGTCAGCTTGATTTTTGGTTTTAGAGGATGTCTTGAATCAAATTGTTTTTCAGGTTACGACCCGAAAAACCTAACCAAAAAAGGTTTACAGTTTGCTGGGAGCGACAACAGGTAAATCGGTAAATATTTAATTGTATTTTTTATTGCAGTATTTATGCCATCTAGCTCAGAAGACCAAAACTCCATTGATTTGCAAAAGTACTTGCTGATTTTTAAAAGACGTTGGTTGGCGATCTTTGTGGTGACTGGCTCTGTTTTCGGACTGTCAGCTTTAACTGCCTTCAGGCAAAAACCAATTTATGAAGCAGAAGGCAAGTTGCTTTTCAGTAAAACTGACCGCGTTTCTTCGCTGACAAATCCCTCGCAACAAGTTGGAGAGTTGAGCGGTGTGACTCAACTAAGCAGCCCGTTGGATACAGAAGCAGAGATAATTCGTTCTAACCCGATAGTTGAGAAAACTATTTCCAGCCTTGGGTTAACAAAGAAACAAGGGGAAGCTTTAGAAATAGATGATTTTCTCAAAAAACTGAAGGTTAAGAGCCTGAAGGGTACAGATATTTTGGCTGTTTCCTACAGCAGTAGCAGTCCAAAAGAAGCCGCAGATGTTGTGAATTCCCTAATGAAATATTACCTAGAGAACAATATTAGCGTCAATCAAGCCCAGGCAATGGCTGCAAAAAAATTTTTGAGAAAGCAATTGCCTGAGGTTGAGGCAAGGGTAGTCAGAGCAGAGGCAGGTTTGCGTCAGTTTAAAGAAGAAAACAGGGTAGTTGCCTTAGAGCAAGAAGCGACAATAGGTGTGGAAAGGCTCAATGAGTTATCAAACCAGATTACCCAAACCCAGGCAAATTTGGTAGACGTACAGACTCGCTCACAACTTCTACAACGTCAATTGAAATTGAATTCCCAGCAGGCTGTAGAAACGAGTAATTTAAGTCAATCAACAGCCGTGCAGCAGGTGTTAACAGAATACCAAAAGGTGCAAGACGAGTTAGCAGTGGCACAGACTCGATATACTAGCGAATATCCGGCGCTCGCTAATTTAAAGGCAAAAGCAGCAGTCCTGAGAAAGCAGTTGCAGTTGCGAATTGGGGAAAATGTGGGCAACGACCAGTCTGTGTCACAGCAGAATTTACAGATGGGAGAATTCAAGCAGAACCTAACTGCTCAGTTGGTGCAGTCGGATGTGGAACGTTCAGCATTAGTCAACCGAATTAGGGTTTTGCAGAATGCCTACACCGCCTCCCAAAAACGGCTGGATGTCTTACCCAAACTGCAACAAAGACAGCAGCAGCTAGAGCGACAGTTGCAAGTAGCACGAGCAACCTATGAAGAACTGCTGAAGCGATCGCAAGAAGTGGATGTCGTTTTCAATCAAAATGTCGGTAATGCACGGGTTGTATCTATGGCTTTACTTCCCAACAAAGCAGCTGCCAAAATTACACTCTACCTGGCGCTGGGTGGATTTTTGGGAATTTTGCTGGGTGTGGGGATAGCTTTAATGTTGGAAGCTATGGATCAATCCCTGAAAACTCTTGAGCAAGCCCAGCAGCTATTTAATTATCCTTTACTGGGTACAATTCCTCACTTTGGTCAAAAAGCGAAGGGTGGTAAAGAGTCTTTAATCGAACTGCCAGTAAGAGATAATCCTCATTCACTAACAAGTTCAGCCTTTGAGATGCTGCAGACGAACTTGGACTTTAGCATCTCTGATAAACCACTCCAAGTAATTGCCGTGGTTAGTTCAACTCCAGGTGAAGGCAGGTCATTTGTGGCAGCGAACCTGGCAGTAGCTAAGGCACACATGGGACGCAGAGTACTGTTAATAGATTCAGATATGCGTCACCCCAGCCAAAAGGAAATCTGGAAATTATCTAACCCAATCGGATTAAGTAATGTTTTAGTCGGTCAAGCGGAATTTCCCCGCACTACCCAAGAAGTACTGGTTAACTTGGACGTACTAACGGCTGGGACAATTTCACCTAACCCAGCAGCATTAATAGATTCGCAGCGCATGGCTTTGTTACTCCAAGAGGCTGTTCAAGACTATGACTGTGTAATTATCGATACTCCTGCTTTGAGTTTGTTTGGTGATGCCTTAATCTTGAGCAAGCTGGCGGATGGGATATTGCTGGTTGTACGTCCGGGAGTGCTGGAATCGCCTGTTGCCAAGACCGCAAAAATGATGCTAGAGCAATCGCGATCGCGCGTTTTGGGAATGGTGGTGAATGGAGTTACTGCTGATAGTGGTTTTTACTACAGCCAGAAGGGTTATTACGACAAAAACAGCAGCGTTCGGAATGGTAAGGGTGAAGTGAAGTTACCCAATCTAGGCATTTCCTAATCGTCTGATAACGGCTTGTTTAAATTGCCTTAGTATTTTCACGGAAAGTAATTGTATTAAACGAGAATATGCAAGAGTGAAAAACAGCTTACTTAAAAATGGTTTTTACAACTCAGTAGCGGGATTAATCAGAATTGGACTAGGTATACTGATTATCCCCGTATTAATTCGCACACTTGGAAGTGAAGAGTATGGGTTATGGACTCTGGCTTCTGCGGTGGTGGTAATGGTTACTTTAGCAGAAGCGGGTCTTTCTACAGCCACAACTGTATTTGTCTCCCAGGACTTAGGAAAAAAAGATGTTGATGGTCTGTCGCAAACCTTGACCGTAACTTTTGGGGCAATGCTGATATTAGCAACTTTAGCAGCAGTTGCTCTCTGGATGGGTGCTGAAGGAATGATCAATTTATTTCCCAAATTAGGGCAAGAACAACAGCTAAAAGTTATACAGGCTATTCAAATTGGTGGGTTAGTAGTAGCAGCGCGATTGCTGCAACAAGTTTTGGTTGGTGTCGAACAAGCTTATCAGCGTTATGACTTGATGAACGTGCTGAATACAATGCAGTGCCTGTACTCGTTTGTGGGAATGTTGGCAGTAGTTTGGCTGGGGGGTCGCACAGTTGAGTTAATGCAATGGCAGGCTTTAACCAGTGTAGTGAGTTTGTTGAGTCATATTTGGATCGTGCGATCGCTACTTAAAGGTGTCAACCTGAGTTTGAGTTGGAATCAACAAAAAGCAATGGCAGTAGGAGGTTACAGCTTAATGATGTGGTTAAATACATTAGGAAGTACGCTTTTTAGTCGAGGCGATCGTCTCATTGTCGGAAGTTTGTTAGGTAGCCAGGTGCTGGGCGTATATGCTGCAATTACTGATGTCACTGCGCAAATCAATTCTTTTTCTGCATTACCTGTACAACCTTTACTGCCGAGTTTGAGCAATCTAATTGAACAGCAGGACATTAATCGATCCCAACTGCAACAACAAGTCAAACTGGCTACCCAAATCAACGGTTTAGTTGCTTTAGGAATGGGAGCTACTTTGATTACACTTTCTCCATTCATAATCAAGATATTATTTTATGCCCAAAGTGCAAGTCAATATCTAATTACTTTCTGCATTGCCACATTTATTTACGCCCTTTATTCATGTCATGCCGTAGGTCACTACTCTTTATTAGGTACACGTGCAGTTAATACCTGTGCATTGATTCAGTTATTGGGCAGCTTTTCTTCTTTACTACTAATAGCTATTGGCGCATATAATTTTGGTTTAATAGGAGCAATTATAGGTAACTTTGGATATTTATCAACCTTCTTAGTTACTGTATTTGGCATGAAGCGTTTATCTTTACCTTATCACTTATGGTTGAAATGGTTACGCTTTCCTTTATTGTGGTTTCTTATCATTACATTATTAAATATAAATATTCCGGATAATTACATATTAAGGCTGGCCTTATTTGTGATTCAATCTTGTATTATTATAATTTGGTTTGCCAATATTAACATGGAGACTCTTTATATCATTAGGAAAAAATTCACTGCTAAGTAAATACAGTTTATACTTATGTTTGTTTTAATTCTAATATTTTGTATTGAGGACTGAAACAATGGAACTTATAATTTGTACTTACAACAATGCTTATCTATTAGATCGCACTTTGACAGCAATCTCATTACAGAAAGTTTCTCTAGATTATAATTGGAATGTTTTAGTAGTAGATAATAACTGTAAAGATCAAACTTCTGCAATTGTTGAAAAACATATTCAGTCCCAAAAAATACCGGGGTTACGTAGGATTGTAGAGAAAAGACAAGGGTTAACTCATGCGCGTATTATGTGTAACTAGAAATACTACTAGTGAAATTTCAATGATCAATTTTATTTACCTAGGAGGTTCCCTGAATGAGAGCGTCTAAAATTATGGAAGATGTAAAACAAATACTTAAACCACTTGTACACGCAATCCGCTATATTTTTTCGCAACCAGGCTCCGAGAAGCGTCCTATTGCTAAATTTGATTATTTTTTGGAAGATTTGAAGGCTCGTGGATTAAGTCCGGAGCTTATTTTAGATGTTGGAGCGAATGAAGGGCAATGGACTCGGATGGCAAAACGATTCTTTCCAAATTCCAGTTTTTTGCTAATAGAACCTCAAAGTGAAATGCGGCAAGCTCTAAATACATTATGCAAGGAATTCAATGATGTTTATTGGGTGGAAGCTGGGGCAGGTTCTCAAGCGGGAAGGCTTGTACAGACGATATGGGATGATTTACACGGTTCTTCCTTCCTACCAGAGGTAAAAGAGGAATTACTTAACCTCGGTAAACAAAGGGAAGTTGAGATTATAACCATAGATTCACTTATCCAATCCCGACAGCTAAAAAGTCCAGAACTGGTCAAGCTTGATATTCAAGGGTTTGAACTTGAAGCTCTTAAAGGGGCAAGCTCTCTGTTCGGGAAAACAGAAGTTTTTATATTAGAAACTTCTTTGTATAGGTTTACGCCTAATACTCCGACACTTAAGGATATAATTGCTTTTATGGATGAGCGAGGTTACGAAGTTTACGATATTCCTGGCTTTCTGCGTAGACCTGATGATGGAGCACTTGGACAAGTTGATATTGCCTTTGCTAAGTCACATAGGCTTTTACGTCAATCCACTAAATGGTCGCAAATGGACTAGTTCCTTACTAATCATAGATGAACTAATGGCTAAGCTTACTGAAAAACTGTTGTAGAAGTTCTGATCTAAGAGGAGATATAGATGATAATTTCAAGGCTTAAAGAATACTACTCAGCTTGCCCCAGGTTAGGTGTTTTGAATACTTTTAGCTCCCTTTTCTTAAGAATATTTAACAAAATATTGAGATGGGTGTTTGGTGCAAAAACAGTGATAGATAGTTCTTATTCTGTTGGAAAGCTACGGGTTAAACAGGTATCTCATCCTATTTTCTTTAGATATAATTCAAGTGATTTGGATGTTTTTTTTCAAATTTTTGTTATAAATGAATACAAACCCTTAACAAAACTAAAAAATGTAAAATTAATCCTAGATTGTGGAGCTAATGTAGGATACTCCACAGTCTATTTCTTATCACAATTTCCGGATGCACATGTTATTGCCATTGAACCCGATAAACGCAATTATGAATTGCTCAAGCGTAATGTTTCACCTTATGGTAGCAGAGTAAGTACTCTTTGTGCTGCTATTTGGTCCTATTCAACTAATCTGAAAGTATGTCCTGGTCAATTTGCAAACGGATGCGAATGGGCGACAGTAGTCAGAGAATGTGAGCCAAACGAGGAAGCTGATATTAATGCATATGATATTGAATCTATTTTAAGACTACATCACTATGCGAAGATTGATATTCTGAAGATTGACATTGAAGGATCAGAAAGTATTGTCTTCTCAAACAATTATGAAAACTGGATAAATAGAGTAAGGGTATTCGCCATTGAATTACATGGAGAAGCGTGCAGAGACGCTTTTCATACTGCGCTTGGAGCTGATACTTGGGATTTTAGTTATTCAAACGAACTCACGATCGCTCAGTTAAAGAACTCAGCTAAGAGAGATAGTGAAGCTGGAGCAAGAAATGACTAATTGGGTTTTTGTAGCTTCCAGCCTTGGTTGGAAAGGTAAATTTTTTAGTCCATGTAAGCGCATTCGGTATGCTCGTCTCAATGCCTAACTACATTACTAAGGGTTTACTTTACTCTTGTACTTTTACATGAAATTAAATTACTACTCATGAAGATCAAGATTAATACCCAAAAGAAGTTATCTTTGATTACTGAATGGTATTCAATGCTTCAGCAACAAATCCGGTTTTCTGTGCATCAAGATGTCTATCATCATATTCTGAGTGCTGAGCAGTGCAATTCATGTATTTCTGAACTTATTCAGGGAAAGAACCCAGCAATGGTCACTCGCTTTGGAGCAACGGAGTTGCGGTGTCTTGAACAGTATCTTAGAGGTTCATATCAAGAGAAAATAATGGCTGATATGCATCGTTGCTCTGGTTTTTTCCCAACTACAAAAGAATCATTAGATCGTTATTGCGAACTCTTTTTAGAGTCTATTAAATTAATTGATGTTTTGGGAGTCTGGTATCTTAGAAGCGAGGCAGAAACTATTCAGAAGTATTCTGAAGAACTTCCTAAAATTGTGAATTTAATAGACATGGAACCCTATTTTCATCAAAATCCGTGGAGTAGGTATTTAGAAGGGAAGAAGGTTTTAGTTATTCATCCTTTCGCAGAAACGATTCTAGAAAATTATTACAACAATCGAGAGCTTCTTTTTAAAATTGCGAATGTACTGCCAGCTTTTGATCTAGATGTGGTTAAAGCAGTTCAATCAATCACTGGTAATACAGATGGTTTTAGTAGTTGGTTTGAAGCATACGATTGGCTATGTGAACAGATAACCAGGAAAGAATTTGATGTTGCAATTCTAGGATGTGGCTCCTATGGACTTCCTCTAGCAGGGTTTATTAAGTCATTATCGAAAAAAGCAATTCATTTGGGTGGGGCAACACAAATTCTGTTTGGGATTAAAGGGAAAAGATGGGACACTCGCCCAATCTATCAAGCGCTTTATAACTCATTTTGGGTAAGACCAAACGTTAAAGAAACTCCTCCAAACCATACAGTTAACGAGGGTGGTCCTTACTGGTAAATTGAAATTTAGACCTACTAGCTAACAACAACTGAGATGGATCTCATCATTTGTACTTACAACAATGCTAAGTTGCTAGATCGAACTCTTGAAGCGATCGCACGACAGCAGGTATCAGCAAACGTTTTTTGGTCGGTCATTATTGTGGATAACAACTGTACGGATGAAACAGCATTGGTGGTTGAAAGGTATATTAGCGCTAATGTCATCCCAAATTTACGACGAGTCGCTGAGCCTAAGCAAGGATTAGCTTACGCTCGGTTGTGTGGTGTTCAAAATTCGACAAGCGAATGGTTCGCTTTCGTAGACGATGACTGTCTACTACAGGAAGACTGGGTTGAGCAAGCAATACAGTTTGCACTGGCTCATCCAAGGTGTGGTGCATTTGGCGGAAAAGTTTTGTTGAAGTGGGAAGAAGCGCCTTCTATTTTAGAAAAATATGCTCAAGCGTTTGCGGCTTCCGACTACGGGGAAAAGGAGAAACAACTCTCTCGAAGTTGCTACCATATTCCTGGTGCAGGCTTAGTAATTCAACGAGTTGCACTGATGCAGAGCGGTTGGCTGGATAAGCAGTTTCTAAGCGATCGAGAAGGTCAGAAACTAACATCTGGTGGAGATTCTGAAATTGCCTTACGAATCTTTAATGCAGGTTACGAACTCTGGTATACACCGACATGTATCCTCCAGCATTACATTCCAGCCAAACGGATTTCAGAGGCATATTTAGCTAAACTGTACTACAGCTTTGGGATTGCAGCACCTTATATTGCAGCCATGCGATGGAATCATTCTTTCACTGTATGGTTAACTGCATCCATACTTCGTATTGCCAAAGGTTCTTTTCAGACACTTTTTTGGGCTATTGTAGCAATACATCAAACAAATAAGATAGACAGTATAGTTTTTTGGAACTGGACGAAGGGACAAATCATGTCATTATACAAAATTTTAATGGCAAATAACAAAAACTATACTGAGTGGTTCTCACAATTTAAGACACAATGAATATTAGAATTGCGCAAAAAGTAGAAGTTAATCTGCCTATTCTGATACTAGTGTTAGGCTTGCTAGTATGGGTTTATGTACCGATAGTTGGCATTTTTCCACTTTTACTTTTTGTGCACTTAAACAAGAGTTATGGAAACAAAAAAATTGAACACCTCATTAAGAATATTATACTTCTTATTGTTTTATTTACCGTAACAGTTTTTTGCTGCTCTATAGAAATCTACTTAGACACCGCTGTTTATGTAAATGAATACAAACGTTGTGCAGGTGATTATTTCGTTGAATGTATAGAGCAAACTTCTGAAACGTTTGAGCCTGCTTTTTATTTTCTATCTTCCCTGTTTTTTATACTTTCAAGGGGTTCTGAAAGAGGCTTTCTATTTCTTTGGTCATTTACGATTAACTTTCTTACGATTTTTATAATCTGTAAGGGCTTTTCAAAAAAGTATCACGCACTATTAGTAATGCTTACATTGGGCAATCCTGCATTTTATATGCAGACTTTTTTGATGCGTCAATTTATGGCAGTCTCAATGTTTCTGTGCGCAATTGTTACGAGACGCAACAAGCTCTTATCCTGCTTCTACTTTATAGTAAGTGCTTTAAATCACTATACAAGCTTAATTTACTTACCTTTCTTTCTTGCAGCTTTAATCTCTGGAAAAAATGAGAGTCAATCTAAGAAAGTAAGCAATAACTACTGGAGAAATTATTTACTGCTTATGGTGCTTCTAATTTTTCTTGGAATCACATCTTCAGCTAATAAGACCTTGTTTGGAACTATTTTGGCAGCACTAGATAGTACCAGTATTTTTTCCACAGCGGCTCAAAAGGGCGCGTTTTTCCTTAAAAACGATAATCAAGGTGGACTGAATGGACATTCTGTTCTCATTACCATAATATCTACTGTTTATATTTATATTGCAATTCAACTTTATAAGCAACGAAATCTAAAATCCTTAAGGTTAAATGAAAGAGAGAACTTTGATAAAATTGTTACGTCCTTGTATTCTGCTCAAGTTTTCTTCTTTCTAGTATCGAGAGGTATAGATGATCAGTTTGCACTTAGGCTTAGCCTTCTTTTGATAACCTACGTTGGATTATTTCTCTATTTACCCCTAGAGAAGCACTTGCTTTTGGGAAAATTGCCAAGCCTCTCTCTTTTAATTGTGGTTTGTTCTTTTATGACTTTATTTTTTGGAAATTTTCTTTATAGCATATCTATTGGAAATAATGCGTTTAACTTTTTTGAAGGTGAACCTTTTATTTCACTTACAGGATATATTGATTATATTGGGATCAATTGGTAGTTATTATGATTCAATTCAGCCCAAAACCGAATTCAATTAATACTTCTTCGATTATAAATTACTGATTTTTAAAAAATATCTGGAGAATCCAATGAATAATAAACAGCAAAAAGTTAGCCGTCCAATTCAATTTGATATAATTACTTTGACAAAGAACTCTGCTCACTGTGTATTAGATACTCTAGAAAGCGTGAGCCAGCAAGACTATCAACATATTCACCATATTATTATCGACGGTCATTCTACAGACGATACAATCTCAATTATTAATCAATATATTCACAAAAAAAAAATTACTGTATTCTGCCAAAATGGAACTGGAATTGCTAATGGTTTTAATACTGGCTTAATGCAATCATCAGGTGATTTGGTAATTTTTTTAAATTCAGGAGATAGATTGGTCAATAAAACAGTTTTAAATAGGATTCGAGATTCATATGTTAAATCAGAATGGCTTTGGGCATTTGGAGAAACAATATCAGTTAGTAGAAAAAAATATTTGATGCGACATATAAAACAATATAAACAGTGGAAACAGCAATTATTTATGATTAGAAATCCTATATGTCATCAATCAACTATTTTTTCACAAAAATTTTTAAACCAGGTAGGTTTTTACGATGAAACTCTTACATTGGAAATGGATTATGACTTTAATGTTCGCTCATCTTTAATAGCATTTCCCTATCTTTTGTACTTTCCTGTATCCTATTATGATACGTCCGGAGTTTCTTCTACTAAGGTTTTTAAAATATTTCTTTCTCAAATTTATTTGAGAAAGAAATATTTTGCACTTAGTTATTTTCATAATTTATATATAGATATTTCTGCACTCTTGTATACAATAAAAAGATTTTGTATTATCCCAATTAAAAATATTTTTTAAAGGTTAGACTCCAGCAATCTTAAATATCCAAAATAATTCAAAGTCATGAATAATAATATTTTCAATACCGTTACTATTGCTATTCCTGCCTATAATGAATCAAACAAGATTGAGCAGGTCATACGAGGATTTTTAAATACTAGTTATTCTCAATTGATAGAAGTATTTGTCGCTGATGGTGGCAGCACTGATGGCACTCAAGAAATAGTCAAAAAACTATCAATTGAAGATGCACGAGTCAAGCTAATACACAATCCTCACAAAGTTCAATCCGCTGGGCTTAATTTAATTTTATATAAATGTATAGGCGACATTTTTCTCAGAGCTGATGCCCATTCAGATTACGCACCTGACTACATTGAACGATGTGTAGAGGCTTTGCTAGAATCAAACGCTTCCAATATTGGCGGGGCACAACGATTTGTAGCTGAAACTGCCTTTCAAGCAGGTGTTGCCTTAGCATCCAAAAGTTTACTTGGTAACGGTGGAGCAAAATATAGAAACCCTAATTATAGCGGTTACTGCGATACAGTTTATTTGGGGTGTTTTTGGAAACAGCATTTACTAGAACTAAAGGGCTATTGTATTGAAGCCACCCTAAATGAGGATTCTGAATTGAATATAAGATTGCAAAAATCTAGATTCGATACAACACAAATCACCAATCAGGCTGCTGAATTAAATCAAAGATTAATTTCTCACGAGAACAAAGCTATCTACATCGATTCAAAAATTCGCGCTTGGTACTACCCGCGAAAAACATGGAAATCTTTGGCTATTCAGTATTTTAAATATGGTAGAGGTCGATATTTAACAAGTACAAAGCACCCTATAAGATTGCAAATAAGAGGCTTGTTACCATTTATAGTAATTTCTGTTGCTATTTTGCTCTTCATTATTGACTTACTGTTACCCCAGCTAGATTTACCTATTGAATTAGTAATTCTTGCCGGGTTACTGTTACCTTTTCTGGAAAGCCTTCGAGTTACTCTAAACTTTAGGGAAAATTTTGATTCAGAAATTTGGCGAGGTAGCAAAGACAAATCTCCTTCTTTATTGATGAGATGGTTTTTCTGTGGAGTTACCTTACTAACTATGCCTTTTGCTCACTTTACTGGCTATGGTTATCAATTATTTCGCCACCGAATTTTAAGATTAAGTGGCTGGTGATTAATATCTCAGAAAACTTGACATGGGAGGAAATCTAAAAAACTATGCAATCAGAACCATCTGTAATCTTACTCGAATTTAATGAACTGTGTCCTTCATTAATGGAACGTTTTCTTCAACAAGGTAAGTTACCTAACTTCCAGCGTTTTTATGAACAATCAGAAGTGTACACAACCGATGCGGAAGAAAAACCACCATTTCTAGAACCTTGGATTCAATGGGTGACAGTACATTCTGGTTTACCTTATAGTGAACATCAAGTATTTCTTCTAGATGAAGGATATAAACTAAAGTCAAAATCTATCTGGGATATTCTCTCGGAAGCAGGATTAAGAGTTTGGGTTTGTGGCAGCATGAATGTGAACTATGATTCCCCATTAAATGGGTATATCATGCCAGATTTTTGGAGTACAAAAATAACTCCTAATGCTGCTGAATTATTGCCATACTTCCGATTTGTACAAAAACAAGTGCAGGAACACACAAATGATTCTGTTCCCCTTAGTCGTACAGATTATCTGAGATTTTTGGGCTTTATGAGTAGTCACGGACTTTCAGCAGAAACCATTAGTGCTATTATAAAACAACTAATTCGCGAGAAAATCACACCAAAGTGCCGTTGGCAACGTGCAACTATTGCAGATAAGCTTCAGTTTGATTTATTCCGTTGGTACTACCGAAAGTTTAAACCTCAATTATCAACTTTTTTTATCAATAGTACAGCCCATTTTCAGCACATGTACTGGCGCAACATGGAGCCAAATAACTTTCAAGTTAAGCCATCAGCAGAAGAGCAGATGGTATATGAAAAAGCAATTTTATTTGGGTATCAGGAAATGGATAAACTGATAGGTGGCTTTTTGAATTTGCTGGATAGTAATACAACTCTAATTCTTTCTACAGCATTAAGTCAACAGCCTTGTTTAACTTATGAAAATACCGGAGGAAAACGCCTCTACAGACCACATAAATTTGAGAATTTATTAGAATTTGCATGTGTGAAGAGTAAGTATGTTTGCTCTCCTATAATGGCTGAAGAATTTCATATCCGGTTTGAAAATGAGCAGGATGCAACTGAAGCAGAACGAAACCTTTTAGCTTTACAAGTGAATCAGCGTCCAGTGATGCGATTAAAGCGCAATGGAAAAGATATTTCCGGTGGCTGTGGTATTTTTGACCAATTATCAAATGATGCAACTCTGAGTATTGCTAATACCGGAAAATCAATACCATTTTTTAAAATTTTCTACCAAATAGAAGATATTAAAAGTGGTATGCATCATCCAGACGGCATTTTATGGATTCGCAAGCCAAGCTGTCAGCACTCAGTTCATCAGAAAAAAGTATCTCTGCTTTCTATCGCTCCAACTATTTTGGAGTTACTAGACGTTCCTAAAGCAGATTTTATGAAGGGAACTGCACTGTAGAAACAGAAGCTGAAATCCTTGCAGGTTCATCATAATAATCATACTAGCAGTAGAGAAGGAGCTAAAATCAATATTGATGGCTTCTTCTCTATCCAATTTGATACAGCCGAACTTCATAAGGATTCAAAAGAGCGCTAAAACTTGCCTGAGGGGATAGTTTAGTGATAGTTTTTCGATTCATAGCAACTGTACCAGCTAATTTCTGACTGAGTTTTACAGTAAAGTTAATCTGATTCTGATTGTGATTAACAACTATCATCAAATATTTTTTAGTCTTAGGGATAGGAAACAATTTAACTTTTATGTCTGAGTGATTAACTTGTGCTGGATTGGTTAAGTCTTCTCCTCTAACGATCGCAGGAATGTAATCTCGAAATTCCTTAACAGTAGGATATAGGACTGACTTCTTCCAAGAATCTGAAGACAGGTTGTGCATCCAAAATAGCAAACTATCAGCCCCTGCTAGCACTGATGAATAAAACATATAGCGAAATTCTGCCTCTGTTGGTAGTCGTTTGTTAGACTGCTTTTCACTATAAGCTTGTAGTACGTTCCAAAATTTTTTGTTGTTAACACTAGCCAAAGAAACGACTTTGTTGAGTGCGTTTTGGTAAGATTGTACCCATTTGAACTCTTGAACTCCATGCTCACAAGGATAACGATCCCACATCACTATATCCATTGCACCCATGTAAGATTGAATTTTATTGATGTCAGCAAAAACTAACGTAACTGGTTTTGTTTTATCTTCTTCTTTAATTGCGTAGTATAGTCTTTCTAAGGAATCTGGAGAGAGTGGTGTAGGTTTTTTAATCTCCGGTTCATCATAAAGATACCAGCCATAGACGGAGGGATGATTTTTAAAAGTACGAATAAAGTCTTTCACCCCTGAGATATTTTCTGGTTCTACCAAGGAGCGATAAATTTCAAGCAGAACTTTCACTCCTGCTTTCTCAGAAGCATCTAAAAAAGTATGGATTTTTGTCTTTTCAGCGTCTCCAACATAGGGCATTAATAAGTCAATTCCTTCAGAAGATACTTTGACTGGAACATCAGTATTGTTAATATAGTTGTCATACCAGCCTAAGAAAAAGGGAAAATTTCGTTTACGATTAGGGGTTGAATAATTTTTTTGAGATAAACTCCAAACTATGCTGCTAGTAATAGCTGCTGCGAAACCAGTAATCAAGCCTATAACTTTACGTCGCTGTATCATAAGATAAAATTTCTAGTTTCGCCAATTTTATTGAAAAGTTGTACAAGCGGGAATTGCTCCACCTAAAATCTAAAATTATTCTGTCATAGAATCGGATTTACCTTGTGGGTGGCTTTCTGCTGGAAATTCCGTAAAAGCTGTATGTATATCACAGTGTAGCTATTTTCTAGAGAAACCACCACTAAGTGAAGAGTGGACAATGGGATAGTTTCAGTCAATGCTTACGGAATATATTTATATTCCGTAAATATATAGAGGCAGTGTAAGAATCAACAAGAGAAGCATCATCTAAATTACCAGCCGTTTATTTTTAGCATTTTATGTCGAAATAGTTGATATAGGTAACCATAAAAATTAGCGATCGGCATCGTTGTTAAAACTACACCACAATAAAAACAGCGAGACATAAATGATTGTTAATACGGAAAATCCGTATTTTTAATAAACATATATTTTTGTCAATAAAACGCAAAACATGGCTTAACTGTTGGTCGTTTTTAATCATCATCATCCCACCTCACTAAATCTATAGCAATAATCCCTTTACGTGTATTCGTCCTTGTATCAAATTGAAAAAAATCTATGTAAACTGTACCAGACTCGTTAGCAGGATAATTCGAGGGAAAAAATTACCCCTATACCTAACTTTTTGTTCGGCACGCATAAGAGTAAAATTATATAAAGTAGGCGCTATAGATTTTAGATAACTAACATTAACCGCATTGTCTTCCCAGCACGCATTAAAATCTCCAGGATTTTGTTTATTGGTAACAAAACTACCATCTATATAAATCGTTGAACACCCAGCTTCTTTGAGTTGCTCCATCGCCTTTTTTAGTCCATCTATCAACTTTAACCGACGCGGTGTGTTACCAAATCGCTCGACAAACTCCTCTCAGTCACAGAAATGCACGCCTAATGGTAGATTACCATTTTCGTCAAACTCCGGAATCATCAACTCACACACTAACACATATTATAATTATGCCGTGCAAGTAAAGCTGAATGTTACGTGACATAGATCATCTCTTGCTCTACAGCAGACCGAGTCTGGGGATGAAGGGACTTACTCATCACCACATCTACCTTGGTTCCCAGATGATCTTCTAAATACAATTTTACGTTCATGTAGCGATCAAAGGTTACAGGTGGCTCCAAATCAACTAAAATATCAACATTACTATCCGAGCGCGCTTCATCTCGTGCCACGGAACCAAATAAAGCTAAGGATTGAACCCCGAAACTTCTAAATTGTGCCCGATGTTTTGTGAGTATATCAATTACTTGATTGCGCTGCATAAAGTAAAGAGTTAGATGATGACTAAATTTTTTCCCAAAGCTAGCTCTACTATCATTTTACGCGACTGGTTTGGAACGTGAGGAGTTATTGGCATTTAGTTTGGTTTGGTACATAGCAGGCAAATTTAGAGTTTTTTCTATTATTGCAGCTTAGTATTCAAACTTGCCCCCGCCCAGTCACAAACCACAACACCGATCGCCCACAATCTCTTAGCACTCGCACCAGTAACTCTGACTTGTCCCCCCGTGAAGACACCTCCACAGGCGTAACCGCAATCCCCCGACTACCCAAAACAATACTTGCGATCGCCTAGCTTGTGCCTCATATGATAATCCGAGGTAATCATATAAACATTGTGTAACTTCTGTGTGACAAAATCTCCCACCAGAGTCGTGAAATTTGTCACACGAGATGGGTAAGCGGTTTGTTGACAAACTGGTGAAAGTCTGGCGACGAGATGGGAAAGAAGCTTGGGTGTTAATACATATAGAAATACAGAGTCAGGTAGACTCAGATTTTCCCGTCAGGCGATCGCTTGTTGATTTGGTTTGAGGAATGAACCCAACCACTCAACATTTCTGAAACATAGCTGTTGTTTTCTTGGGAATAACCTTCTAAACTTATAGTGGTGTGTGGTGTACAGCAGTTCAACCCAACCAACGAAAACAAAGCATACCAATTAATATCGAGGCAATACCATGACTAAAATAACCCTAGAAATTCCTGATGAACTCATGTCACGCATAGACACTAAACAAGAGTCTTTACAAAATATTTTTATCAAAGCATTAGAAAATTATTTAGAAACAGAAAACCCAAACATCACTCAAACAAGAACTTGGGAATTATGTGGTAGTTTAGAAATTCCTCACCCTGAATCTCAATTTGTCGTTGAAGATCGGGAAGCAGGAAAATTAACTAACTATGCTGAACATATTGACAAAATTTTATATTAAAAAATGACCAACCAAAAAATTATTGTTGATACCTCAGCTTTAATTGCTTTTTTCGTTAAGTCAGAAACTCAAGGCGAGTGCCTTGGGTAGTGCATTATAAACGAAGACGAAAATGACTAAATTCCCATATGACCGTTTTGCCAAGGATTATCTTCAAGAATTATTATCACCATTAGGCTCAGTAGAAACAAGTAAAGATGTTGCTGGGGAAGTACGAGAAATTGATATTTACTTTGCACCATCAGCGTCACGCCCCCTTCGGGGAAATTCAAAAGCTAAGGTAATAAGTCAAAATTAAGCCCCATAAATAAATACATTCGCATGTAATAAGGACGTAGTATTTCTTGCGCACTCTCCGCTCGAAATACATTTTTTATTTCTCCATAAATAAATTCAGGGGCTTGCAGGTCGCTTCGCACGCCTGTCAAAAGTCAAAAATCAAAAGTCAAAAGTAATTAATTCTTAATTTTGACTTATTACCTTAGCTTTTGACTTTCCCCGAAGGGGGCGGGGGCTTGTATCCTTTTTTGTTTTTTTTGACTTTTGACTTTTGACTTTTGACGAACCGCAGGGCGGTCATTCTTCAAATTCCCAATCACCATTACGAAAAACTATTATCCCTAAATCATCTCAAGCCTTGATGTAAATCGTCCCATCTCTTTCATCCAGTCTAACAACGTGGATTGGTAGCAGAAACGTACAGGTAGCTACTTGACAACGAACAAAACAAGTAAAAGTTTGTGCCGATGTAGGAAATAGTGGCTCTGTCATAATTCTATGTCATACACAAACCAAGGCAAATGACCCAAAACGAAGCGATTATCCGCCCGTGCAATGTAGTGTTGACGTCCCAAGGTTCATACGACGGTTGCGTGCCCTTGAAAACTTTTGAATTTATTTATCGGGCAAAATGTTTGACTTTTGACTTTTGACTTTTGAATTCCCCCGAACGCGAGTGCGTCTCTCCTTGGCAGAAGGGGGCGTGACTCTTACAGTTGGCCATTATATAGCAGTCCTAAATCAGTTGTGAAAATCGCAAGCCTCAGAAACCCGGTTTCTTTAAGAAACCGGGTTTCTCTACTTTCACGAATCATTTAGGATCGCTATATCTGTAAAATATATCAGATTAATTGCAAATAAACGTGATGTTAATTACACAATTACACAGATTTTTAACTTCCCCGATCGCTGAAAAAAATAGACACGGTAATTCTAAATTTTCTGTAGCGTTTTGGTTCAGTTTAAGTCTGTGTTTTGCCGTGGGCTACATTTTCATAGGACTACAGCACGCTTTTAGCAATGAGTACGTCGTGGGGGATAATGCGCGGGAATATGTATCTTGGATGTATCGGTACTCGACAAGAGACTTATTTCCCCATGACTTAATTGCTGATTACTTTCAGTCCGTTACACCGATTGGATATGGGGCTTTCTATCAGGTGATGTCGGGTTTAGGTGTTGATCCAGTTCTGTTAGGCAAACTTTTACCAATGGTGCTGGGACTGATTACAACAGGCTACGGCTTTGCAGTCTGTATGCAAATATTGCCAGTGCCAATGGCAGGATTTATCGTCACGTTATTGCTGAATCAAAGTATCTGCCTTCACGATGACCTTTTCTCTGCCTGTCCCAGAGATTTTATTTATCCACTGTTTTTAGTGTTTTTGTACTATTTGCTGCGGCGTTCATTGCTAGGAGTGATGATTGCGATCGCACTCCAATCACTGTTTTATCCTCCAATCGCATTCATCAATTCCGGAATCTTACTCCTACGACTATGGGACTGGCAAAATAGGCGAATTCGCTTATCCCGCGAGAGGAGAGATTATCTGTTCTGCGCTATGGGACTAGGTATTGCTCTGGTGGCAATGATACCTTACGCTATAAAATCCTCTGAGTTTGGACCTACAATTACCGCAGCTGTGGCTAGAACAATTCCAGAGTATTTGTCAGGGGGAAGGGTAAGCTATTTTAACCTCAATCCTGTGAGTTTTTGGCTCGACGGCAGGGACAGTGGTGCTTTTGCTTTGATCAGTCCACCCCAACTGTTTATTGGGTTATTGTTACCAATTATACTGCTATATCCGTCCCGATTTCCCTTGGTTCAACAAGTGACGAATAAAGTTAAAATCCTGCCGCAGATTGTGCTGGCATCTTTAAGTATGTTTTTTATTGCCCATGCTGTGGCGTTTAAGATACATTGGCCTAGCCGATATACCCATCATACCTTCAAGATAGTCTTTGCTTTGGCAGCTGGAATAACACTGACTCTCATGCTAGATGCGGTTTTTCATTGGTTAGAACAGCCAGCAAAATCCCGTCAAAAAGGGCGACAGTTTTTAACTTTGGGGACTGCGGCTATACTAGGAGCAGCACTTATCCTGTACCCAAGCTTTTTGAAAGCCTTTCCTAAAACTCCCTACGTAACGGGTGGAGTGCCAGCACTGTATAAGTTTTTGCAACAGCAACCGCAAGATAGTCTTGTTGCATCTTTGGCAGCAGAAGCAGACAATATACCAGTGTTTGCCCAACAGTCAATTTTAGTGGGCAGAGAATATGCTTTGCCATTTCATACAAAGTACTATGCGCAGTTTCGTCAACGGATGATTGACCTGATTGATGCTCAATATAGTCAGGATCTTAAGGGGGCGATCGGCTTTATGGGTAAATATAATGTGAAATTCTGGCTTTTGGAACGCACTGCCTTTAAACCTGAGTATATTGCTGACAATAAATGGATTAAACAGTATCAGCCAGCAGCAAATATGGCGATCGCAAAGCTGCAGCAGGGAAGTACACCAGTTTTGTCAAGGCTGATGAAGTCTTGTGCTGTTTTCGAGACTGAGAGTTTGGTTCTTCTGAAGGCACAATGTATTAAAGAAGCAAAAATTCCTATCTAAGACTGCTGTGATAACAGCTGCACAAAAGCGGCGTGTTCTGTTGAATTCAACCCTTGTTGCAGCACAGCTAAAACCTTAGTCATGTCCCCTACTACTAGTGCTGCTGCTCAGCATTTTGCTTTCTTCACAGTGATGTCGCTGTCTAGTTTTTAGCAGTTTTACCAATCATGGGGTTCATAACTACTTCCGAACCGCCTGAAGATTACCTATTTAATAAACCGCTAAGACGCAAAGGACACGTTCGCGCAGCGTCTCCGTCAGGAGAAGAAAGAAGAGAAAGAAGATCGGTAATCTTACACCGGTTCGGGAGTAAGCTCCTGAATCCGTTTACACCATCACTCAACTAAGAAAGATGATGTCCTGATTGTTGAGTGCGATTCCCTATTGTATTAAAATTATTAAAAGTAATAGATTGCAAGGGCTTTCAGTCTTAATTACACTTTTTTACACATCTTTTAGCTCATTCCTTATATTTACTACTGGAGGATGAGAATTTTGGTAGTTGGCTGCTATTCACCTCTGGGAATTTGCGCTGATATAATATTCGGCTCCTTGGAATAGAAAAGAAATCCACTGTCCTGTGCGATATCGAGGAGTTGGGACTAATTTATTGCGGTACGCGAGGATTAGAAGTGTTCAGTTAGGATATGGTGGGAGGGTAGGATTGCATTCTTTGCCTGGAAGCGAACGGTTTTACGACAACCAGTTGATGACAAACTGCGGAGCAGATGAGGGTAATGATGATTTAGTTTATTTTGAGTATGGTCTTTTGCGGCGACAATTATAGTAGTAGGGATGGGAAGATGGATGCTGATATAACGGTTGAAGAAGCTATTGAACTCTTATTTAGCCGCGAAGCGATTCAAGCTGCAATACTTGCCGAGGAAAAATCTGATTGTGATGCCGCTGCTGGGTTGGATTGGGGTAGGGAAAAAGTATTTGTGGGTTTTTTGAAAGATCCCGCTCTACTTGGAAGGTTAACTTGTTTGCGGGTGTCCCTCAATCGCGAAATCTGATTTTTGCTTGCCGAACGCAACTTAGGAGTTGGGGAAGATGCAGCTTTTCTGGTTGCGCGAGCGCGTTTACGTGAACGCCTGCAATTACCCCAACGAACGGTTATACCCATACTTGAATCTGTATTGATGCGGCATGATTTGTATGGGGAAGAATTTATCCAAAATCATGAAGTTTTGCGTGACTTGTTGCGTGTGCTTTATACGAGTGAAGACTGGGAAGAAATAGCGTCGGTTGCGGGAAATGCTGTACGAGAGAGAGTTTTGAATGTTTGACAGAGCTAGCCACCGAAATTATCGGTTAATATTAGAGCGACGCTGGGCGAATGATATTGCTGCATATCGAGGCTCGAATTCATAGCGGGAGAGGCTTAAGCCACTTTTTAATGGCGGGAATGCGATCGCTCTTGTTTGTACCATGTTCCACAGAAGTAGTCATTGGCTGATTCCTCATCTTGTGGGACTTTAGCTCGAATTTAGCATGGCAGATCAGATTGCATAGTTAACTAAAAAAGCAATGTTAAGACTACTGTGACCGCCCTGCGGGAAGTCAAAAGTCAAAAGTCAAAAGTCAAAAAAAACAAAA
>CAXTSI010000071.1:16086-23799 GCA_964246695.1 uncultured bacterium | reverse complement strand
CAATTTGCATTCAGAACCGTAATCTAGAAATTCTCATTCCCTACTCCCTACTCCCCACTCCCTACTCCCCACTCCCTACTCCCTACTCCCGATTTTGACGTTGATCGGGAACAAGGGACGAGCGTTACCTCAAGGGCTGCCGCATTTTTCTTCCACAGTAGACAGGGCTTTTTCTGTCAACGGTAAAAATACAGAGAAAAGTCAAGAAACTTGGTGTTACCGCTTGTCAGAATTCAGTGGAATTTGGGTGACACTAATCGACTAATTATATATAGCTTAATAAAGGAAATACCTAATTTAGGTTTAGGTACACACAGTTGGCTACAGCTGCAAGGATCGTGAATAACTGCTTTTATGACGGAATTTATGCACTTTTTTTTGTCTATAGAGTTTATTCCCCACGGGCATTGCTACCTTTGGCAGCCAGGGAATGAATCATTACCAGCGAAAACTGCTGAACGCAAGCGAATCGAGTTCGCGTTGCAGGACGAACAACGATTTGTCGGTACATTCAATCAGGCTGCTGTTGGCATTGCCCATTTAGTAACAGATGGACGGTGGTTATTAGTTAACCATAGGCTTCGCGATCTTGTCGGTTACACATCTAAAGATCGGGGCGATGATTAATTTTAGTTCAACATTTTGTAGCAAGTCTACTTAGTACATATGAAGTTATTATTAATAACTACAAAAGTGGCTCTAACTTTAGGTTGAAATTCGTAAAAATCGCAAAAAATCAGATTAGTGAAAACAATGAAAAGCGCAAAAATATTGGTTGTGGAAGATGAAATCATCCTTGCTAAAGACTTACAAAATAGCTTAAGAAAATGTGGTTACAATGTTCATATTATTGCTTCTTCGGGAGAAGAGGCAATTAATAAAGCAGCAGAAATTTGTCCAGATTTAGTGCTAATAGATATTAGATTAAAAGGGGATATGGACGGTATAGAAGCTGCGAGACAAATCTATAATCGTTTGAAAATTCCAGTAATCTATCTTACTGCTTACGCGGACGATAGCAAATTGGAACGAGTAAAACTAACAGAGCCATTTGGCTACTTACTCAAACCTTTTAAAGAAAGAGAACTATACACGACTATTGAAATAGCTCTTAACAAAGATAAGCTAGAAAAGCAATTAAAAGAAAATCAACAATGGTTGGCGACAGTTATTAAAAGTATAGACGATGGTGTGATTGCTAGCAATGCTCAAGAAGTAGTAACTTTTATGAATCCCGTAGCGGAAAAACTGACAGGATGGAAACAGGAAGAAGCTTGTGGGAAAAAAGCATCAGAAGTATTCAAGATTATGAATGCAAAAACTCGTAAACTCATCGAAAATCCTCTAACAAAGCTTTTTCAAGACGGTGTTATTGTTTGTTTAGAGTCAGATAATATTCTAATTTCTAGAAATGGTGCAGAAATACCAATTGATGACAGGGCTGCACCAATTAAAGATGACAAAGACAACATTATAGGCGCGGTTTTGGTGTTTCGGGACATTACTGAGCGGCAATGGGCTAGTGAGGTGCGTCAAAAGCAAATTGAGCAAGAGCAACTTGTAGCGCAGTTAGAACAAGTCAACCGACTTAAAGATGACTTTCTAAATACCGTCTCCCACGAATTGCGAACTCCTTTATCTAATATTATGATGGCAATTCAAATACTACAAAGCACTGGCACTAACGAGCAAGGTCAGCGATATCTAGAGCTTTTGCAAACTGAGTGCGATCGCGAACTTGAGCTAATCAATTATTTGCTAGACTTACAGCGGCTGGAAGCTGCAATAACTCCCTTTTTGACGCCT
Organism: uncultured bacterium; assembly: GCA_964246695.1. Classification (GTDB taxonomy): domain Bacteria; phylum Cyanobacteriota; class Cyanobacteriia; order Cyanobacteriales; family Nostocaceae; genus Stigonema. The sequence goes on along the minus strand of CAXTSI010000071.1, from coordinate 21,993 downwards.
GAGCCTTTGCTATTACAATATTGGTTGACTAGCATCGTTGAGTCGTTTTTTATCCGTACTCAGGAACGCCAGCAAACCCTACAGCTTAATCTCCCCTCTGACATCCCGCCACTCTACTCAGATAGCACCCATCTGGCACGAATCTTTGCAGAACTGCTGAATAATGCCTGCAAATATACTCCTGCTGGTGGTGAAATTATCCTGAGTGTTCGGTACGAAGGGAGTGGGCAATGGGCAAGGGGCAATGGGCATAGGGCAATGGGCACGGGGCATAGGGCAATTGAAGAGAAGACCCACCAGATGGGTCGAAATAACAAATTAGCTGTGCCCTATCCCCCATGCCCCATGCCCTATCCCCCATGCCCTACTGCCTCTACTATCTTTACTATCAGCAATTCAGCAGAAATTCCAGCAACAGCCTTGCCACGGATTTTTGAAAAATTCTATCGTGTCAATCATGCCGATATCTGGCAACAAAGTGGTACGGGTTTAGGGCTAGCTTTGGTACAGAAGTTAGTCGAACAACTACAAGGCACTATTCAAGTCGAAAGCAGTGGCGGATGGACTACATTCACGTTAATATTTACTGATTTAACTGTAGCTACATAACTGAGCAATGGCTAATTGAAGCCTGACTAATTGCTGAGGTCAGACTGGCAAAGAACCCGTAAGGATTCGCCATAAAGCTTAGTGCAGTCGCCTGACGTCGGAAACCCTCATAGGCGCACGCTTTCACGAGCAATTAACAATGAACAATTAACAATGAACAACTAGCGAAAGAGGTGGCAATCATGACTAGACAACAACTCACCTGGAACCAAGTGAACCCAGACATACAGCGATGCATTGATGACTGCTTGAACTGCCACAGCATGTGCTTAAATACGATGACATACTGTTTACAAAAGGGCAGTACGCAAGTTGAACCTGCTCATATTGGCTTGATACTTGATTGCGCGGAAATTTGCCAGACTTGTGCTAATTTTCTGCTTCGGGCTTCTGACCTGTATGCACACGTCTGTGCTATTTGTGCCGTCGTGTGCGATCGCTGTGCTCAAGAATGTGAAAAAATGAGCATGAGTACTCAAATGAGAGCTTGCGCCCAGATCTGCCGTCGCTGCGCCGAATCGTGTCGGAAAATGGCTCTATAAACCGCTTGACACAATAACCATACTGGGGCTAATCGTGAAACTGCTAGTCTGACCTTACCAATTACCAATTACCAATTACCAATTACTTACTTCATTTGGGAATAATCAACTCAGTAGGGCTTGAGGATGGGGAATTGGGACAAGAAGAACGTGTATATTGGGTAGCGTGGTCGCAAATTTCTGGCATTGGTCCAGTATTGCTGCAGCGGCTGCAACAGCATTTTGGTACGCTGACAGCGGCTTGGTCAGCATCAACCGCCCAGTTAGCGGAAGTGGAGGGTTTTGGTTTTCAAACCCTCCAAAAGGTGGTGCAACAGCGTTCTCATCTGCATCCAGAAAAATTTTACGCCTTACACCAGCAAGAAAACCCTCATTTCTGGACTCCAGCAGATGCAGAGTATCCTCGCTTGCTGCTAGAAACTCCCAGTCCACCTACAGTTTTGTACTATCGGGGTGAGGTGGAACTGCAAGAAAATTTCGGACTTAAACCCACGGTTGCTATTGTCGGTACGCGTAAACCCTCGGAGTATGGCATCCGTTGGACGCGCCAAATTAGCATAGCTTTAGCTAAAAATGGGTTTACAGTTGTTTCTGGCTTGGCAGAGGGAATCGATACTGAAACTCACGCCGCCACTATGAAAGCTGGGGGACGGACAATGTCTGTTCTAGGTACGGGTGTGGATGTAGTGTATCCCCAGAAAAATCGGGAACTGTACAAACAGATTTTGACTCAGGGGTTAGTGCTGAGCGAGTATCCGGCAAAAACGCCGCCTGACCGCACTCACTTTCCTCGCCGCAATCGCATTATTGCAGGTTTGAGTCGAGCCACTTTAGTGATGGAAGCACCAATAAAATCTGGTGCATTGATTACAGCTAACTATGCAAATGATTTTGGACGAGATGTTTATGCACTACCAGGAAGATTGGATGACTACCCATCCCAAGGGTGCTTGAAGTTGCTTGGACAAGGAGCTGGTTTGATTCTCAAGGAACTAGACGAATTGTTAAAGATGCTGGGAGCAATACCACAACTTGATGTTGTGTTGGATTCTCCATCACCGCCGCAGTTAATACCAGATTTATCACCAGAACTTCAAAAGGTAATGGATGCGATCGCCACAGAGTCTTTGCCCTTCGATTTTATTGTCCAACAAACCGGCATGCCTGCTGGCTTAGTTTCCAGTGCTTTGTTGCAGTTGGAACTGATGAGTTTGGTATCTCAACTGCCAGGAATGCGGTATCAAAGGTGCTTATAGCATTTTTGTCAGCGGAGATCATAGGATTTAGGGTGCGCCAAATTATCGCCTACTTTAACAACAGAGGTGATGCGGGACACGAAGTGGCAAGGATGTTTAACAATCGGTCAACATTCCTATCTCTGGTAAGGGCGCTGATGTCGGTGATGCTCACTTGCTCGATACAGAACCTTGTCTTACATCTTGCACCACCACCAGAAACCGGGTTTCTTGCAAAGAATTCAGGCTGAAACCCTTAATTTATCGTTTAGAAACCCGGTTTCTCTTACCTTGTTGAGAATGGTGCAAGATATCAGTTGTGAATCTTTGTCAGAAACAATTGTAGCACTCAAAGCAAAAATGGTAGAACTGTGGAGAGCTTTTTCTGTAGTTTAACCTTGTATATGAATAAAGGAGTCACCCGCCATGACCATCAAAGAACTACTGCTTCAAGAAATTGAATCAGCCCCAGAATCCCTCATAGCAGAGACTCTAGATTTTCTGCGCTTTCTAAAAACAAAGCCAACACAAACACAGCCAGAAACCCATGCAGCTAATGCAAATAACCAAATTGCGACAGAACCTCAAAAACCAGTTCAGTCTACAGGTCGCTCACTTCTAGAACATCTAAAAACCATTGGTACCTGGGAAGGAGATGATTTTGAAGAATGCCTTGAAATGGTATATGCTACTCGCGGCAAAGCCAAATTCGATCAGCATAATCCCTTTGATTAGTAATGTATTTACTGGATACCAACCAATGTAGCCTCGCCATTCTTGGCGACTCCAACATCCTGCATCATATTGCCGAAGCTGAAAATGCCCAGATTGCAACCTGCGTGATTGTACAAGGGGAACTAACCGACATGGCAGAGCGTTCTCAACGCAGGGAAAGTAATTTAGCTTTGGTGAGAGCGCTTTCTTCAAGGTATCTACATTTATAACATTGATGGAGTAACAGCCGAAACTTACGGACACCTCAAAGCAGCCTTGATTAAACAGTTTGGTCCCAAAGAAAAAAGCAAACGTAGAAAAACTAAAATTACCGAACTGGGGTTTGATGAGAATGACTGCCCTACGGGAAGTCAAAAGTCAAAAGTCAAAAGTCAAAAGAACAAAAAGGTACAGAGCAAGTAAATTTATTTATGGAAAAATACAAAATATGTATTTCACGTCGAGTAGGCGCAAGAAATACTACGTCCTTATTACAGAGCAAGTAAATTTATTTATGGGGTTCTTACTTTTGACTTATTACCTTAGCTTTTGACTTGGAGCGAAGCGACTTGACCTCTGGATTGCTGCTATTGCTCTGCAACACAATCTGACTATTGTCTCAGCCGACAGCGACTTTCAGCGGATTCAACAAGTCAAAGCATTGTCTATTGAATCCTGGCTTTAAACCTAAGCGCGATGCCGCATCCAGACTAGCTGTACTCAGTCAAGAGCGATTGGTGGTGCTACTATAAAGGCGATAGAGTCTTTTTTACATGTATCGAACCTTTATTCCTGGCATTACCCCACCTACAAAATCCGATCGACCGGCTTGGTGGTTTGCTTTTGTGGGTAACAAGCTGCTTGTTCAAAACGTTGGAACTAGGAGCCAGATTCCTAGCCTCATAAACCTGGCAGACATTGGACTTATGCCAGTGCGGACACAATTTATCGGCACTCTTGATCATCAGGAGTGCTATTGTGCTGAGCTGCCTCAGGATACCATCCCTCCCGTAGGCATGGCATTCAAAGGACTTCGTGAACTTTCCGTTAGTCTAGAAGAAGACTTTTTTGCTCTGAGTGGTCGCGCATTTCAGATCGCGGAATGGGATCGTACTCACCAATACTGTGGTCACTGTGCAACCCAGACAATACAGTCACCAGAAAAGCGTGCTAAGTGCTGCCCTAATTGTGGGTTAGTCAATTACCCTCGCCTCTCACCCGCTGTCATTGTTCTAGTATCTCGCGGGGAAGAGTTATTGTTAGCCCGGGCTAACAGGTTTCCAGAATCCATGTACAGTGTGCTTGCTGGTTTTGTCGAACCCGGAGAATCGCTTGAGGAAACCGTGATGCGCGAAGTACTTGAGGAAACAGGGATTTCGGTCAAGGATATCCGCTATTTTGGCTCTCAACCCTGGCCTTTTCCGAATTCGTTGATGATCGGATTTACAGCGGTGTATGCTTATGGTGAAATCGTCATTGATAATCTTGAGTTAGCGGACGCTGCCTGGTTCAGCAAACATAATCTGCCGCAGATTCCACCCAAGTTAAGCATTGCCCGAAAACTAATAGATTCGTTTGTATCTAATTCTACGGAATTTGTTTAAAGTTCAGATAAGATAAGAGCGCAACAACCATAACCTATGTCTTGAGGTTGCATGTAACGTCAAGACACGTGTGAAATCCAATGCTTAAGCGAATAGGGTGAATTTGAGAATCCCACGCTGTCCTATAAGGGCAGCGTCGGGAAAATATCACTAGATGCACCCTTGACACTCCTTTGCACTGTATAAGCATACCCTAACTGTCTCCTAAAAAAGGAGTACTCGACTACACTCTGGTATTTTTGTTTGACAAGTTCCTCTAAGGCGAAACGAAGCGTAATTCCTTGCAGCGCCTCACTAGCTGATGCTGCCGAGGTGACTTGTGCATTGTATTCTTCAAATACGAACTTGATTAAAAAAAGATTAAGCTTTCACAGGTAAGTTTACCATACTCTGTATAATCCCTGTCAACATAAAGTATGTTTGTGTAAGCTTCACACTTGCTATAAAAAATACTGTAACTTTATAATATAACCGTGTTTTTTCGGTAAAGTCTTGCGTAACCAGAACTTCATCAGATGGCTCATTTAATATCTAGAGTAAGCACTTTAAACTAACTGAGATCAGCATAAAGAAAAGCAAAGAAAGCTTGCTTTTGCAAAATAGCAGTGATAAAGTATGTATCAATCAAAACTACTGTATAACTGCAAGTCTTTAGTAGATCAAAAAAAGAATCAGCAGTCAAGTCAACGAGCGTGTCTAGGAGGAAGGAATGTTTTTTGAGCGAATAGAACGAGAGTTGACAGACGGTGAACCTTGGTCAGCGTTCCCAGTGAACAGGATGGAATGGAGTGACCAGCACCGGGATTACTGGGAAATAGAGAAGACTCAAAAACCCACTTCTACCCACAAACCTTTGAGAACAAATCTCAGATTTGGGCGCAATTGGGGATTTTGGAAGTGGCTATTTTCAGGTAAGCAAGTTCAATATGTCACTCTGAATTCCTCAGAAAATAGGGTGGGCGAGACGCTCAACGCCAGTCGCCTAGGTCGGGAAACACTGATTCAGCGCTGGATACCCCACAAGAAAAGTAACTAAGATTGTGGGGTGGGCTGTATTGCATTGGTGTCAATTTAACTTTGAAACCCTTGTAAAATTCTCGTTTCTCGTTCCCATGCTCTGTATGGGAATGCAGTCAGTGGGGCTGCTGCCTCATTTAATTGGGATGGTTGCGGCCCCCCCCCCAAAAATGCAAAACAACAAAC
>CAXTSI010000071.1:0-16076 GCA_964246695.1 uncultured bacterium | reverse complement strand
TTTCTGGGGGGCTGCTCCATATTTATTGGTTTAGGTCGGCAGCAGCCCGCCAATTAGGCATTCCCAGCACTCTTGCTGGGAACGAGAACAATGCTCACGCTGAGGCAGCTTGGTCAGAACTATTCAGGGTATTTCGCGCATTCAATGACAGCATCACGCGCGAAGCGCCGGTGGTGAGAATGCTCGCACCAACTAGCGTTCCGATTAGCCAAGGCGCATTGAAAGGCCACTGGAACCAAATTAGTCCGCCCAAAATCAGAGTAATGATACCGTCACTCAGCACCCATGTCCAGTTTTGTTGTGGACGCAAACGGAATGCTAGGATCAAGTTGAACACGCCTTCAGTCAGCAAGAAGCTACCGAGCAACAGGGTCAGCGTGAGGATACCTCTTAAGGGGTAGAAAAACAGCATTGCTCCTGTCGCAATGTAGAGGACGCCCAACAAAACTTGCCAGAGGAAGCCTCTTGAGTTGCGGTTTTGAAACGCATAGACCAGCTTGGCAGTTCCCGCCGAGGCAAGGATCAAAGCAAACCAAGTCTCAGCGAAAATCGTCGAAACAGCAGGTAGAGCGATCGCCACAATCCCCAAAACAATCAAGAGAATGCCCATTAACAGCGACCTGTCAACATTCTTCTTGATGTCAGTAGAAACGTTAGTTGTCATACAAATTTTTTCCCTATGCTTTAATAAACTCTACGATCTCAGGCTAGGGAATTTTTCAATAACTAGGTAGAACCCTAAGATAGACCCTACCCCAAAATACTCTACCCACTGACGTGCTTTGAAAGCGTATAGCAGTATACACCATACTGCACTAAGGCGGGAAAGCCCGATTTCTGTGTTCCTTCTCTGGTTGTTGAACAAGTGATTTTTGGTATAAACCGGTTTTTTTTGCTTGTTGAGACATTTGCATCTAGAACTTTGGTGTGCCGGAATCTAACCCAAGCCTGATGTCAGAAGATGGAAGCCTTAATATTGCTAAGCTTGACTTCTGTTAACAAAACATAACAAAAGGTTGATTTTTCACCGCTACCCGTGTGATAGTATAAGTCATAATGTACTGTAAATCCCTCAATAAAGTGTATTTTTTCTCAGAAAACTTAGGAGGATCTTCCCAGAAAGATTTAAGAGTACCGATCTGGAAAATTTTATATCTGAATTGTTGATTCTTGCTACCTATATCGCCACTTTAAATTAATTCAAATCAATTTCACAGTCCGGGCAAGTCTGGTTAAGAGTATTGCCCAAAACTTTTTGCGCTTATAGATTCTTCAACCAAAAACTAGTTCAACTTAAATCACAATGCTGTCTCATAGCCGATTAAAGTGTCAATTTTTACCAGCCTTACTGATGCTTATTGCTAGCAGTATAAGTGCTTGTAGCGGTGCTGAGGAGAAGAAGCAGCAGATAAGTATTGATGGTGGAACTGTAGGTTATCCTCTCCATCAAGCAGTTGCTGAAGAATATAAAAAAGTGAAACCAGATGCCCAGATTAGTGTTGCTTTTAGTGGAACTGGTGGCGGCATGAGTAAGTTTTGCTCTGGTCAAATTGATATTGCTGGTGCTTCACGGGCTATTAAAAAAGAGGAAATTGAAAAATGTAAAAATAAGGGAATTGATTTTGTAGAGTTGCCTGTGGCTCTCGACGGAATTGCTGTCATCGCAAACAAGAAAAACAGCTTTGCGACCTGCTTGTCTATTTCAGAACTTAATAAGATTTGGAGTCCTAAATCGAATAATAAAGTAAAAAACTGGAATCAAGTCAATGAGAAATTTCCCAATCAGAAACTGACGCTTTATGCTCCTTCTTCTGATACCGGAACATTTGACTATTTCACACAAGCTGTCAATAAAAAATCCAAAGCTAGTCGGACAGATTACACTTCTACTCAAAATCAAAACGTTCTTATTCAAGGAGTTGTAGGCGATCAAAGTGCCTTAGGGTACGTGGGCATTTCTTACTACTTGGCGCAAAAAGATAAGCTACAGTTGATTGCCGTGCAAACTCCGAAAGGAACTTGTGAAACGCCAGATCCTCCTGACAAAGTTGCTACCAATACTTACATACCTTTGTCTCGTCCTCTGTTTATATATGTCAGCAAGCCGTCCTTAGACAGTAAGCCAGTCGTAAGGAAGTTTGTTGATTTCTATTTAGACAATTCTAAAAAGTGGGTCGAACAGTCTGGCTATGTTGAATTAACAGATGAAGGTTACGCCAAGGTAAAACAAAGATTTACTTCCGATCAAACGGGTTCCAAGTTCATAAAAGCAAAACCTGGCGACCCAATTACAAAGTATCTTTAGAAGAAATTGTTAGTAGTTAGTAGTTAGTAGTTAGTGGTGATTTTTGACAACTAACAATTAGCAATTAGCAATTAGCAATTAGCAATTAGCAATCAAAATTATGCACAACGCAAATTACAAGTCAGACGATCGCTCGCTTGATAAAAGTGCATCAGACGATATTCAAGAAAAAATTGCCGAGGTACTTTTATTTAGCTGCGGGTTGGTTTCCGTCCTCACTACCTTTGGAATTGTTGTAATTATCTTTCAAGTGACGTGGGAGTTTTTCCAAAAAGTTCCTTTTACTAAGTTCTTTTTCGATACCCAGTGGACACCTCTGTTTGCAGAGCAACATTTTGGCATTTGGCCTTTGATTAATGGCACTTTAATGACGACGGCGATCGCCATGTTAGTTGCCATTCCTCTGGGTTTATCTTCCGCCATCTATTTAAGTGAGTATGCTCAACCCAAAGTAGCAGCAATTTTACGCCCCGCTGTGGAACTACTGGCGGGAATACCTACCGTTGTCAACGGCTACTTCGCTCTGTTGTTCTTGACACCCTTGCTGCGGAGTTTTCTGCCACTAGAAATCTTCAACGCCTTGAGCGCTGGGATCATGATGGGAGTCATGATTATTCCCACTGTTGGTTCCATCAGCTTAGACGCAATTAGAGCTGTTCCTGGCGCTTTACGGGAAGGAGCTTACGGATTGGGACTTACTAAACTGGAAACTATATTGAAAATTGTTCTTCCTGCTGCTCTTTCTGGAATCATTGCCTCAATCATTCTCGGCATTTCTCGAGCTGTTGGTGAAACAATGACTGTCCTAATTGCTGCAGGACAACAGCCAAAGTTGACTCTTAATCCCATGGAGTCAATAGAAACAATAACAGCTTACATGGCGCAAATCTCAGGTGGAGATAGTCCCCGTAACAGCATCAACTACGATACCTTATACGCGGTAGGAGCTGTTTTGTTCTTGATAACTTTGGCTTTAAACATTTTCAGTCATTGGTTTTCTAATCGTTTTAAAGAAAAATACGAGTAATAGGCATGACTACTTCAATTTCAGATGATTCTCAAGAGTTTACTCAGAATATAGAGAGCAGGGAAACTTTAGGCAAAGTATTTGAATATCTTTTCTTGTTTGGTTTACTAATAGGTTTATTTGTCCTAGCTCTCCTCATTTTTGATATTGGCAAAGACGGATTAGCAAGATTTTTGACACCTGGTTTTTTGACGGAAACGCCTTCCCGCTTCCCCGATCAAGGCGGCATCCTTCCTGCTATTGTTAGCAGCATTTCTTTGGGAGCCATAGTTATTTTAGTTGCCGTACCAATTGGTGTAGGAGCAGCTTTGTATCTCGAAGAATATGCACCGAAAACCTGGTGGTCCGATCTGATCGAGATTAACATTAGCAATCTGGCGGGAGTCCCTTCAATTGTCTATGGATTACTAGGTTTAGGTGTTTTCAATTATCTTTTGGGCTTTGGTCCGGCTTTGATTTCTGGGGCACTCACTTTGTCCTTGCTGTCTTTACCAGTCATCATTGTGACATCTAGAGAGGCAATTCGAGCGGTTCCAGATTCTCTGAGATTTGCTTCCTACGGCTTGGGCATAACCAAGTGGCAGACAGTCAGAAATCATATTTTACCTTATGCTGTCCCTGGTATTTTAACGGGGGTAATTATTTCAGTATCCCGGGCTATTGGTGATGCAGCATCTCTGATCGTGGTGGGCGCTGTCAGCTTCCTAACATTCAACCCTGGTTTGTTCCAAAGATTTATGGCATTGCCTATCCAAATTTATAGCTACATTACTCGTCCTGAGCCAGGTTTCGCCAACGCCGCAGCAGCAACAATCATTGCTTTGCTGCTGGTGATTTTGGTTCTCAATGGCGTAGCCATCTACATTCGGCAACGTTTCTCGGTTCTTAATTAGATAGTAAGTAAGTCGGCGTAAACAAACACAACTATCTGTTAGGGCTGTTAGTAGTTAGTTGTTAGTAGTTAGTTGTTAGTTGTTAGTTGGCTTTCAGCCTCTTAACAGAAGTTAATATAGTTATGTTTTATTATGCCTACCTACTTAGTTATTTGTCATTAGTCATTTGCTCTACAAAGGACTAATGACAGCCGCAACAATGATATTTCACAAATCTAAATATTGGGAAAAAAATATGACTTACAACAACGCTAGAAGAAAACAAGAGAACGCCACCCAAACTCTAGAAGATAACGCAGTTTTTGATGTCGAAGGCGTTAAGGTTTTCTACAGTGGATTTATGGCGCTTCAGGAAGTTTATATGAAAATTCCGGAAAAGCAAATAATAGCCTTTATTGGACCTTCAGGGTGTGGTAAAAGTACCCTGTTACGTTGCTTCAACCGCATGAATGATTTAATTCCGGGAGCTACGGTTGAGGGAAGGCTGAATTACCGAAGCAGAAATATTTACGACTCCAAAGTTAACTCGGTTAAATTACGTCGTCAAGTGGGAATGGTTTTCCAAAGACCGAACCCTTTTCCGAAGTCAATTTATGAAAACATTGCCTTTGCACCGCGTACTAATGGTTATAAAGGCAATCTTGATGAACTGGTGGAGCAATCGCTGAGACGGGCGGCGATTTGGGATGAAGTGAAGGACAAACTCAAATCGAAAGGTACAGCCTTATCTGGAGGACAACAGCAAAGGCTTTGCATTGCACGAGCGATCGCCATGAAGCCAGATGTCCTATTGATGGATGAACCCTGTTCTGCTTTAGACCCGATTTCAACTCGCCAAGTTGAGCAACTTTGCACTGAACTCAAGGAACAATACACCATCATCATGGTGACTCATAACATGCAGCAAGCTTCGCGGATAGCAGATTGGACTGCTTTTTTCAACACAAAAACTGACGAACATGGCAAACGTTGGGGAAAATTAGTCGAGTTCAGTCCTACCGAGCAAATGTTCGGCTCTCCTGCTACTAAGGAAGCTGAGGAGTATATCAGCGGACGTTTCGGTTAAGCGCACATCTTAGAAATCCAGCCTCAAGTTGATTAATCAACTTGAGGCTGGTTTGAGATTATTATTGGTTTTGTCTTATCCTTTCAAAAATATACTTCTTGTTGCCAAACTTATTCTTCCATCAAAGGAATAGATTCAGGTTAAGTTTCTAAGTAATCAAGGCTACAACCGAATTAGTTCTAGCCTGTTCGCCTGTTCGTTAAAAAATACTTGTTTTATGCGTCATTCCTGACTCATGCTTAAAATTAAACTACAGCAAGTTCCTGGACATGCGGTATAACGTTCGTGCGCTCTGTGAATTATGGCAATCCTAAAACTAGAAGATAGTACGCTGTGCAATGATCCCAAAGAAATTGCCCACGAACTGGCACCCCTAAATATTCAACTCAATCGCTGGTCTGTGGGAGATAATCCCCAGTTACATAGTTTGTTAGCACAAGATAGCCTCAACGAAGATGAAAAAGAACAGGTACTCAAAGCTTTAGACGGCTATTTTGAGCAACTGCAACAAACGGCAGGCTATCACTCCCGCGATCTCATTGTCTTGCATCCAGGAGTACCTAATTTAGACGGTGCAGATTTGACAATTCGATAACTTGGTGCGATCGCCCTCTCGGAAATGAATGAAATTTAGACCATGATTCGATTAAGGAAGGTTACAACTTTGACGAGTGCGATCGTCGGCTGTCGTTTGTGTACTCTCTTCAAAGGTTGAGGTTGAAGGGCGATCGCCACTCACTAATGAGATCATAAAGATAAATGATCCTAATGACATTTCCATGAACACAATGACGGACTCTGAGCTAATCACTGTTTCGGAGGCTTCTGTACTATCCGGTTATACACCTCAGCACATTAGGCTACTGATCCGGCAGGGTTTAGTTAGTGCCCGACGCGCGGGAGGAATTTGGCTAGTTGAAGCTTCTAGTCTGCAAACTTACATAGATAATGCTCCTAAACCTGGTCCTAAGCCAGATAAACCAGTTACTTGATTTATATTCTTAATAGAATATAATTATTTTAATAGGCATCACTCTTCTTGAGAGTCAACTGTGAATCACCTTGAAATACTCCAATCCATTCCTGCTGCTCAAGTGGGAGATGGACGTAACAATCTTCTAATTAAGACAACTGGCAAATTTTATACTCCACATTTTATTGGCGAACGTCTAGTTGATAGCGTTTTAACCGTTGCAACTCGCATCGAGACAGAAGGAGAACTATCTGTTATTGACCCTTTTTGTGGTGATGGGCGACTGATTACCTGGTTGATAGAACATGCTCAAGCTTTTCCTAGTCTCATGCATCGCATATGGCGAATTGAAGTATGGGATTGTGATGCGTATGCAGTTGAGTTAGCAGAACAAAATATTCGACGCACCGCTAACCAAATTGGATTGAAGTACAGCTTAAAAGCTTGTGTCCTAGACAGCTTTACCCACGTAGCATTAGTGAGAACTCAACAAACTGATGACGAAACTTGCTTTGATATAACTGTTACTAATCCTCCTTGGGAAGTAGTGAAACCCGATCGTCGTGATATTGAGGTACTGGATGAGGATACGGAATCTGCTTATGTTGAATCACTTCGAGAATTTTCAAAAAAATTAGAAAGATGCTTTCCCTTATCTATGCCGAGAAAAATGTTTTCAGGATGGGGAGTTAATCTTGCCCGTGTTGGTCTTGAAGTGGCTATTCGTCTGACTAAACAAGAAGGTATTACGGGAATTGTTTCACCAGCATCTTTCTTAAGTGACCAAAATTCTGAAATGTTGAGGAAGTGGTTACTAACCAATCATGCGATTAAATATATTGACTACTTTCCAGCAGAGACTAAATTGTTTAATGGCGTCGATCAAGCTTGTGTTAACATCACCATTCAAGCAAAAACTTCACCACAGAAAATATTTTTATACAAATTTGATGAAGCGAGGCGCTTTACCGAGTATCATCAAGAGCTTAAACTGCCTGAAACCTTCTTGAAGTCAAATGCTTATGTTATTCCTATCTCAACCAATGAATCTCAACTTGTTCACCTATTACGCTTGTGCGATCTGCCGACGCTTGGAAGTTTACAGGGCAACTGTGAAGGAGAATTGTGGACTGGTCGAGAGTTAGATGAAACAGGTCATACAAGTTACCTATCTTCACAGGGTTATTATCCTTTTATCAAAGGAAAAATGATCGAGCGACTCACCAAGGCTAGCCAGCCTACTTTCTTTATCAATCTAGAAAAGGGACCCGCTATCCCTCCTTCAGTTAAGTATCCACGACTTGTCTGGCGAGATGTGAGCCGACCCACTCAAAAGCGACGAGTTCAGGCTACCATTATTCCTGCTCAATGGGTTACGGGTAACTCTCTTGGCGTAGCGCATTTTCGGACGGATGATGGATCAAAACTCTACACCCTGCTTGGCATCATCTCCTCGTTACCCTTTGAGTTTCAGGTTCGTTCCATGCTATCAACTGCTCATGTTTCTGTGGGTGTTCTACGTAAGACCCGTATACCCTTAATCACTCCTCAATTTTCTGCAACCTTGGTGGGGCTGGTTGAACAGAGACTCGCTGGAAACTTATCAGCAGAAGCTAAAATTGAGGTTGTTGTCGCTCAAGCATATGGTCTGAATCGCAAAGACCTTGCTGAGATTATGAATTCATTCCCTAAACTCACTACTGAAGAGCGGCAAACCATACTTGACAATCCACTTTGGGAGGAGTGATGATTCATAATCACTATTCAGCAAAGCTCAGTCAGCTTGACTTATCTATGGTTGTGCATATTCCTCCTGGAGGTAATTGGAAGAATATCCCAACCTCTATTCCTTCCCAACGATTAGCTCAAATTAGAGAAAGTTATGCCAAGGGAGAAGGAAGTCGGTCAACTTACTATGGGCGTCTCCGTCCCGATGCGCCTGCTTACACAATTAGTACCTATTTTGGTCGCCCCGGAAATGGTTGTCACCTTCACTACGATTATGCTGGAGGGCAGCATCGTGTCATAAGCCAACGGGAAGCAGCAAGACTCCAAAGCTTTCCAGATCGTTTCCGCTTCTTGGGTTCACGCACTGCAGTGAGTACGCAAATAGGTAATGCTGTTCCACCGCTTTTGGCTTATCAGATTGCTATGCATTTAGGTACGCCTGGAATTTTCGTTGAGCTATTTTCGGGCGCAGGTGGCTTAGCACTCGGATTCACGTGGGCTGGTTGGCAACCAGTGGTAGCAAATGACATCGTGCCACAAGCCTTGGAAACCTATGCGAAAAATATTCACACGAATGTAGTCCTTGGAGACATTCGCGATCCTGAAGTTTTTTCCAAGATAGTATCAGCAGCTAAGATAACTAGACAGACTAATCCAAATCTCAAACTTTTTGTGTTGGGTGGTCCTCCGTGCCAAGGATTTTCTACAGCTGGAAATGCCCGAACTATGAGTGATGAACGTAATTCTTTATTCAAGAACTATCAACAAATTATTGAGGCAATTGAACCAGACGGGTTTGTTTTTGAAAATGTCATGGGATTATTGAACATGGAGCGTGGCTATGTCTTTGAACAAATAAAAACGGCTCTCAGTTCAGTAACTCACCAACTTTCAATCTGGAAACTAGATGCTGCGGATTATGGAGTTCCGCAACGACGTAAACGCATTATTCTGGTGGGTCGGCAGCAAGAGTCACAGAGTATTCCGCCACCTCCACCAGCATGGGATTTGACTGGAAGTGGTCTACTAGGGCTTTCACCAGTAGTTACTGTGTTTGAAGCTCTCAACGACTTGCCACCTTTAAAGCAAGGTCAAGATGGAGAAAACCTTGACTATATCACACCACCATTAACGGATTATCAGTGTCTAATGAGGGGAGCGATCTCGCCAATGCAATATCTTGAGAAGCTTCGCTACAAGCAAAATATTCTTATATGAGCCACAAGTTAAGTATCCAGATTTAACTCACCTCTAACATAGCGATCGCTGTTCCATCGATTACTTAGCTCAACCGCTACTAATGCCATTGCATCAGCAAGTTCTTTTTTTGCAGTAACGAAATTAGGTGGATCAATTGCGGGAATACTACCAACAACTGCTCGAAAGCCCTCCTCAATTGACACTTCGCTCTTACTCGATAACAGTGATGCAATTTGAGCATCAAGGTTTTTTACTGCATTTGAGGATTGTAGTAGTACCGCAAGAGCAGCTTCGACCTTAGTGTTAATTAAATTTGTGGATACATCTATGGCATTACGGTTCTCTTTTGTAAAGTAGTCCCGCAATGATTCAAATGCAACTCGGCAACGACGAGATTTTTGCTCTTCTACATACTTCGTTTCGCGAGGACTATAGTTGATCCGATCAAATTTTGTAATATGTTGCTCTACTCGAAGATTAACAAACTCAACCTGATGTTCAGCGTAGCCAAGTTCAAGAAACGTAGCTAAGAAAGTAAAGTGTCCAGCATCAGCAATTCTCTTCAAAATACTCATTAGAGTATGGCGATTATCTCGAAGCACTTTGCTCAATCGTAGGGCTGTTTCATCATCCACAATATCTCCCTTTCTTAAATTCCACAAAGCTATACTGTGCCATGAGATTACTGCTTCGCCAGTCTCTTGTGTCTCTCGCAAATGAACTACTTCACGTAGCGTCATGCGGTGATTTTTAGCACTGTTACATGATTTGCACAAGAGTTGAAACTCAGGTCGGTGAGTAAAGCCCAATGACAAAGGTCCAATATGATCTGCGGAACAGGGACCTGGATGTCCATTGAAACAAAACTCATTGCCAAAGTTAGCTCGAATTTTTCCCATCAACCGATCAGCTGCAATCCAATCCCCTTCTGTCCAGTACTCAAAGACACGACGATCGGTTGTATATGACTTCAAGTTTGATTTGCTACGCCCTTTATCTGTCTTGCCACGACAGCATTGGTTAAAAGAATGAAAGCCATCAAAGCGATCGGGTGCATTTGACATAGCACCAGGACTGAGTATACTAGGCTGTTGTGGAACATACTCTTTCTCAATCCAATTCAGCCAGCTTTCCAAGTTTGGTTGCAGATCTGGTAGTGATATGACACTTGTATTAAGAAGCTTTGGAAGATCGCAAAAGACGGAATCTCCAAAGACCTCGACTAACCCAGTAACCAAGTCTGTAATTCTTTCAAACGGTTCAATGGGAAAATTTTCATCAGCGTAACCCAGTTTTCTCAGCCTTTGTAGCAGGGAGTTAGACGGATAAACGTATCGCAACTCCATCACCTTTCCACAACGTTTACAGGGCTTTTTCAGAGTTGGATGAATCAGTCTTGCCGTCCTGCTAATCCACTTAGCTGAGTTTAGGCTGACTCCAATCGAGACAGCTTTTCTGCGCCACCATTCACGCCGTTTATGATGAGTATCTTTATACTTTCCAGAAGTTCTGTTTGAAGGTGCTTCCCATTGAATCTTGCCCGACTCGGTAAATGCATCTGGCATTCCCGCATAAACCTCATGATTAGCAATGAATTCCATATATTGGATAAAGTTAGGATGCCAAACCTCTCCTTTGCTACCATACTTCGGGTTACTTGCCATAATCAGCCTCCTGAAAATACCTTGTTGACGCAACAAGGTTTAATGTTCCCACTATTGACGTGAACGATCGCCCCCATTTGTCAACTTTTACACACAGTGATCGCGATCGCCCAATCACCACCGGAATACTGACCCTCATCTAGTTTTAGCCCATAGGGGGATTTAAATTAGCGGTCATTAGAATCGTAGACCACAATATAACCGTAGGGGCGCGGGTTGCGCGCCCTTACAATGTGGTCAATTCAATTGAAAACTGCTGTAAGTCGTGTCAGTGGTGTACTAAACTAAAAGCAAGAGAAGCCTAAATACCAAGCTTTCTCACTTGAGTGAACCTTAATCCTACTTTTTGTTAGTTTCCACCTTGGGCTGCTTGGTTGAGTCTTTGGCGGATATGCAAGCTAGCGATACCATTTTGCTGCTCACCAATTTCACTTTGAAATTCTCTAATTGCATCAGCAGTATCTAGATTATATAACGGCACATTTGGGTTGAAATTTGTGCCGAGTACAGAGTTCAGTTCTTTGTGAACAGTTTCCATCTCTTCCGTTGCTGTGTTATTAGTTTGCGCTGTCCAATTACCATCAGCAGGGTTGATGTGAAAATATTGCTGAAACTGTTGGATTGCATCTTTTATGCAAAAAGGGTCTAAGGAAGAATTATTATATATCACTGGAAAGTCATCAACGTCTCCAGAACTTCCACCGCGTGACGCGCAATCTTTTCCTAAATATCCCAAGCCACTAAGAATAGAGCGGATATCTGCGTTGCTGTATTCGTAACCCATGATGCTTTTTCCTCCTGGTATTGTAGTTGCAAATTAAGAAGCTTAGTTTAAAAGTCAACTAAAACTTTCAACTATTGACACGATAAAACGTCAGATTAATCCAAACATTTTTTACCTGTACAGTAGCAGCATAACTAAAGTTTTATCATGTATCAACCAAGACAATGTAATAATTTGTATCACCCGGAGTCCGCCAAAGTCCCCGCCCCGACTATAAAAATCCACCACTTGCTCTAGAGTCAACTGCCCATTTTTGACCTTTCACAGGGAAATGTAAATTTTTGTGAATTCATGCATAATGTCTGATTTTTATTTCAGATAAGTTAATGAGTCGCTGTTTTAGCTTTGCAATAGAACACAAATTTTCAGAGGCATACTTATGCTGGAAACTAACTTTGTCAAACGAGGTCTGGAAAAAATATGGCTCTTGAGAGCGGTCAATAGCGATCGTCAGGTAGATAGTACTTAAGAATAACTTTATAAACATGATTTAAGGCTCTATGCTATACGGTGGAAGTGTTTTAACCCACAAATATTCCTTTTTTATGGTCGTTAAATAGCATCTAATATAAATTTTGCAAAAAATATTGAACAAAATCAGGAATGCTGTAACTTCAGGTGGAAGCTTAATTACGAAAGTGAGATACTCCTTAAGCGCTGAGTTCGTAAAAGGATTTTTTACCAAAAAAACATCATGCATTAAGTAGTGATTGGGCTATTCATTTCAACGTCTTTATAACACCTGTTGGTAGGAATTACAGATTTCAGGAGTTTTCAATGGCTTCAAAACAGTAGCATAACCAAAGAATTACCCATGAGTTTACAGAAACCACCTTCCGGGCTAAAAGAAAAGCCGTTATCCCATGAATCACATAATTTTGACTATGCCGCCTTAGACAGTCAAACCCGAATCGTCGTTCAGCAGCGCACCAGTGAAATTAAGGAACGGCTAAGGGATGCGGCTCAAGCTATCTGGGAAATTGGACAAAAGCTTGTTGATGTTAGAAATTGCCTAAGTTATGGGCAGTTCAATTCTTGGCTGAAAACTGAGTTTCAGTGGAGTCGCAGTACAGCCTACAACTACATCAACGTCTTTGAGACATTTGGCAGTTGTCCAAATTTTGGACAACTGAACATCGCCGCCTCTGCCCTTTACCTCCTAGCCGCCCCTTGTATTCCTGAAGAAGCCCGTAAAGAAGCCTTAGAGAGCGCAAAACGAGGGGAAATAATAACATACTCGAAGGCTAAAGCCATTATTAGCCGATACAAAAAATCAAGTCAGATCAACAAGGACGAGCAGTCATCTACCATTAATGTCTCCGCCTCGCCTCTGGAAAGAAAATCATCCACTGCAGCCCAGCCAAGTCCTGCCACAACATTGCATCTTTATCAGCCAAATGAACCAGCCACGACATTTGAAGCAACTTCCTTGGCTGAAACGGTGAATACTAACAGAGATGCTGTTGTAGGAGAATCAGTACAGCAGCTTGGAGAAGAAATGCCGCAGTTAATGGTGGATGATTTTGAGGTGGGCGATCGTGTCTGCATTGCACACAGCCAGAACGGTGAAGACAAGTGGGCTGGTAAAACTACAGTAGAGAAACTCCCCCCAGAACAACCTGCATTAGCAACAGTAGCGAAACGAGAGTGGAAAATCGGCGATTACGTCAAGCACCCTGTCTGGGGAATTGGCAAAATTGTAGCACTCTTAGGTGATGCAGGCGAGGCTACTAACATACCTGAGTGGATGGGAATGCCAATCAATCAAGACTTTCCGCTGATTATGTGGAAGGAAAGCCAGAAACTTTCGCCAGTTAGATCCCAGGAGTTGAAGTGGTTTTCCATAGAAAAAGAAACTAAAAGCCAACTCACTTTCCCGGTTTTGCCTGTTCCCAAGTCTGAATCAGTTGAGCAAGAACTACCACAAAAACTGGAAGCATTGGATTTTACAGGAAGCAACTCTCAGCTACTCCCAAATATTTTGCCGCAGAACGCAAACTCTACTGACAATGATTTTCGCTCCAAAGTCAATCCACCACCACAACCCATTTCTATCAACACTGATGACATTTGCATATTGCTGCAAGCTAATGTCAAGTACTTGACTGACGAGCAGATTAAGGTAGTGTGGCAAGCAATCGCTCACCGCATCCCTTGTGAAGCGCTAGCCCTGTACAACTTGTCTGATTCTACTCGAAACGACTAGGAAATAAACATAACGATCTTACCGAAAGAATGTTTATTTGCTCAATAAAATCCTTGGGTGTAGTTATATTTTAGATTTGAGCAACTGGAAGTTATTGATATTAGCTAATATGCATTTAGAAAATTTAATGATTAGATTTTATGCCTTGAAAGCTATTAGTTCTTTAACTGAAGATGTATTTTCTATTCTGCAAGCGGGTGATGAGTAGGACCTGGACAAGTACTGTCTAAATTGAACAAGAAAATTGTCCCTTATGCTTTAACTTTGAACATAGAAAATCTAAGTTCTTTGCAAATGATGGTTGCAGAAATGCATAAATTTCTTGCTTCCCAAATTGTTTGATGACTAAAAAAACAACTAGCAACCGCGATTTGTGTCTGAGGGTGTTTCTAGTATCCCACTGCGAGTCATTGAGCGTCCAAGAGAAGGACACTGGTGTCTGGAGGTTCAAGAAGAACTCAAGCGCCCTTTTTCTAGGAGCATCGGTCCTCTAATACGCGTGGTTTTCCTTCAATCTCCTAATATTTCTGAACTCATTGTCACCTTTGATCATTGCCTTGGCGATGGCTTATCGGGAGCCAACCTCATCCGAGACATTCTATACTATCTCAGTGAACTCGACATTAACCAGCCATGCTTGCAAGAACTGCCTTCTTGTGAAGAACTTATTCCTTTGAGCGATGAGATTTCTGGTGACTCACATCTTGCACCTGGGTGAAAAACCGGGTTTCTTGAGAATGACTAATGGTCAAACCCTTAATCTTTGGTTGAGAAACCCGGTTTTTTAGGTCTTGTTGAGAATGGTGCAAGATATCAGGTGACCAACTTATTGAGACGGGACATCGTATTAATCAAGGTGTTTCCACAATTTTTGAACAAAAACTATCTATCTCTAAAGAGATTGTTGGTGAAAAGCAAAATCATTTACTGTACTGGTATCTTTTGCCAGATGAGACTGCTAGATTAATCTCGTACTGTCGAAAAGAGCAAACTAGTGTTCATAGTGCATTATGTGCATCATACCTTTTATCAATTGCTAACGAGTTGAAGTTAGAAGACGATGCCATCCTCAAGTGTATGTCTCCGATTAACCTCAGGAATCACCTTTTACCACAAGTAGGCGAAGATTTTGGAGCATACTATACCCGTGAAGTAACTTACCACCAAATTGGAGCTACAAGCAACTTCTGGGAGGTAGCTAGAGATGTAAAACGTCAGATCAAGCAGGTAGTGGCAAATAACAAGATATTCAATCATCTCAAACAAGTAAAAGCTTTTTTAGCTACCAAACCTGATGCATTCCGGTTGCGCCAGTATCTACAAGAATTAATAGGTTCAGATCTCACTGTCACCAATTTAGGTCGCTTAGATTTCCCAGTGCAGTTTGGTTCATTGCATCTACAGCAACTTTATGTAACAGTGGCAGGTATTGCACCAATTATCGTAGGAGCAGTCACGTTAGGGGGTAGGATGTTCGTCACCTGTCGCAACCTAGAGATGATAGTGCCGCAAGCTTATGCCACAAGAATTAATCAACAAGCGATACAGCAACTCCGTGAAGCAGTACTACCATTACACAGATGACAACTTCAAACATAACCTTGTATTTCTGAAGCAGATTGAGGCGATCGCAAAGTATTAGATTTTCAGCAAAAACCAACTAAAAGCTTTACCGCTTGAAGTCTCAAATTTGAACCCAATTGCATAATAACAGTAAGTCAAGGAAGAAAAGCAAATGGTTTATGTACTTGCCACATTGACACCTAATCCTGACGAACCAGAAGCTCTCGCTTCTTACAAAAGACTTGCCAAAGCTATTCGTGATGAATATGGAGCAGAACTGGTTTTGCGTCTGGATGTAAAAGAACAATTGCTAGGCTCTTTTGAGGGAGAATCCATTCGGATATTAAAGTTTCCGGATGCTGAACACGTACAAAAGTGGTTAACAGACCCCCGTTATTTAGAGACCTTGCCACTTCGAGACCGAGGTGATCGCAAAGTAAC
Source organism: uncultured bacterium (assembly GCA_964246695.1). GTDB lineage: Bacteria > Cyanobacteriota > Cyanobacteriia > Cyanobacteriales > Nostocaceae > Stigonema. The sequence goes on along the minus strand of CAXTSI010000071.1, from coordinate 226 downwards.
TATTACCCTTTTAGAAGAGTGACTTAGCTGACCGGAACGCACCTTCTCCTCCGAGCGGGCTGGTAAGCTCTAGCCCTACCTATGATCGGCACCACACTGTTGTTGCTCTAATTTTCGCAACAACAGTGTGGTGCAAGATATGAGCCTCTCACTAGCGGCGTAGCCCGAAGCGTGATATATGGAAGAAACATATTTTAATGTTCCCTGTTCCCTGTTCCCTGTTCCC
>CAXTSI010000070.1:0-23811 GCA_964246695.1 uncultured bacterium | reverse complement strand
ACTAACCACTAACCACTAACCACTAACCACTAACCACTAACCACTAACCACTATCAATTGACTAATGTAACGATTTATTGAGCGCTGAGAGAGTATTTATAACATTTATGTAACATAATACAGAATGAACAGAGATGAGGAAGTTAACTCATGCCCTATACAAAAGAAGAAGGCGGTCGTCTTAATAATTTTGCTAGAGAACCAAAGGTTTATCAATCAGAACCTCCCACAGCGGGGCAAAGGCGAAATTATATTATTTGGGGAATCATCGCTACAATTTTAGTGGGTGGTTTAATTTTCGTTGCTTTCTCTGTTTCCAGAGCGAATTTATCATAAACTGTTTTAGTAAATTTATTTTTATATTCTTTCAGGTTCCCAGTTTTATAGGAGCCTAATTTTTTATCTGTTAAAATTATCTTCAATTAATAAGTATAATTATACACTTTTTAATCCTTTGGGTCTTAAAGGCTAGATTTATCCTGAGCAGAGCAACAACTACCTGAAAATCGTATACATAGTTACGATTATAGGCTGCTTGCCTTCTTTAAGGCTATGTACACTGCGTTTTGGCTGTTTAGCCCTCATGAGCGTGAATGATACTGCACACTCCCATAATTTTGCTTGGAACAGGCAAGCATATCAGCGACTGAAACTTGCTCTGAGTCTTGGTTTGCGGCGACAAATCTTTGTGGCGGTATGTGATGATTTAAATCTGAGAAATCAGGTAGCGGCTCGTTTGCATTCTACTTTGGCTTATCCAGTTGGGCAAGTACTGTATCAGCCATCAGATGCACAGGAAGCCAGCACCCCGGCTTATCCGCGATTAGTTACTTTGCGGTTGAATTTAAGCGATCCTCATCCCATAGCCCAGCTAAATCAATGGTTAGCTGATTATCCACCGCCTGTTGTTGGCGCAACGAAAGACACCCCTGGGCGATCCTTGCCAAAACCAGCATTTCAGATTGTGGGTGTTGAGCAGCTAACCAGGCAACCAGTAACAGTACAACGTTTATTTTTACACAATCTACGTTCAGCACAGCAGAATCTGTCAAACATTGAATCCAGCCGCTTCTTAGAATCCAGCCTCCTATTGTGGGTACCACGTCCTTGGTTGTATGCTATCCAGCAGTCTGCACCACAGTTTTGGCGTTGCCGTACTGGTGTTTTTGTATTTGCTGGAGAACCCACACCAACGACTAGGAGTAAAAACTCACCAGAACGCTTTTCTTCTAGTTCAAGAAGGTTGGATTTAGGAAATATTGAGCAATCCATGCTGGAAGAATCAATGAATAAGGAAGATTTTGATTCCCAAAGCGACACACAAGTGAATGGCGAACAAAAACTGCCGGAAAGTTCATCAAAATCGGAATTATCAAAAGCCAGACCTAATCAGGAAGAATTGACCATCAAAGCAAGCGCTGACAATATCCCAGAACCACAGAATTTGTCTCACATTAGCAACGAGTTAACAGAGCTAGTACTGGCAACGATTAACACTACAATCGCTGAAGGCGGCGACCAGAACTTGCAAGTGCAGCAAATTCTACAGGAGATCGAAGAATTACACTCTAACAAAGCTTTAGTTCGAGAACTAGCAGCCGCTTATCATCGCTTGGGCACTTTCTATCGCCTTCGCATTGAGCAAGGACAGTCAACCCTAGAAAACCTAATGGTGGCAATTCTGGCTTATCAGGAGGCGATTACTTTCGATGATACTTCACCTCAAGTACCGGATATCTTGAATGATTTGGGTACACTCTACTGGATGCTGTATCGCACACCACCCAATTCTGAAGAGGGACAATCTTACATAGAACAGGGAATTGAATTTTACCAGTTAGCTTTAAAGCTAATTTCACCGCAAACACATCCTGAAACTTACGCTCGCGTACAAAATAATCTGGGGACAGCTTTCGGTGATTTAGCTCGTTTTTCTAACGCAGCGGAAAACTGGCAACAAGCAGTTTTAGCTTACAGTGAAGCACTTCGCTTTCGTACATCTGAGATGGAGCCATTGAAGTATGCTGCCTGCCAAAACAATTTGGGTACTGCTTACTGGAATTTGGCATTATACAATCAACCTGTCGAGCATCTCAAGAATGCGATCGCATCCTACAACCAGGCACTGGCTCACTACACCCAACAAGAGGAACCATTTAAGTATGGTATGATTCAAAACAACATTGGCACTGCTTACTGGAATTTGGCACAATACGAACAGCTAGAGGATAATCTGCGCTTAGGTATTGATGCTTATAGCGAAGCATTAAAGTATCGCACTCCAGCTAATGCTCCCGCCGCCTGCGCCGCCACGCAAAATAATCTTGGCACTGCCTACTGGCATCTAGCCACAAAATCGCTTTCAACCAAAGAAGAGCGGCAGAAGTTATTGTCCATGTGCATTACCGCCTATGAAGAAGCACTTGCCCTTGCTCACTCACTTAACGCTGTGTCTTTGAATTTTGATTTGTTTGGCACTCATAATAACTTGGGATTAGCCCATTATCAACTCGTAACAGATGCTTATTTCAATGGTGACAAAGCAGCTCGTTCTCAACATCTAGAAGCAGCATTAGACAACCACTTGCAAGCCTTAAATGGGTTGAGTAAACCATCTGAGGCTTATCAAACCACTCTTAATTATATAGTGAAAACGATTCGCGCTTTTCACAATGAATTAGGAATACAGGGACAAAATCTCGCTTTATCCAAAATTCCCGGTCAGTTGTTACCAGAAATACTACCAAGGTTGTGATTTGATAGTTGATAGTTGATAGTTGATAGTTGATAGTTGATAGTTGTTAGTTGATAGTTGATAGTTGATAGTTGATAGTTGTTGGGTGTTAGTTGTTGGGTGTTGGTTGTTAGTAGGGGCGAACGGTGAAGCAGCGCGCATGTTGTCGGTTTTCCCGCTACTCACGGCGACTGCACCAAGCCGAAGGGCTATTCGCCCGTACAGTTATTGGTTGTTAAAAAGTTTGGAGATGGCAATGAAGGGTGTCGCTACATGCATCTCCGTTGATCCCGTTTCAGTATGGCGGATAAGCAAAATCATCTTCATCAGGGTAAACGTAAGAACTATTCACCACCGCCATTGCCATCTTGGGTGTTTCTAGTTTTATAGATTCTTTACCAAACTCCTTGTGTTCTTCAAAAGTCTTGGAGATAATTGCCGACTCTTCTGAATCTGAAGCAATCAGGTATTGGGTTAACGTAGCAAGTGTGGGATGTTGATAGTCCACAGTTGAAGCTACCAGCACTGTATTTGGTTCAATACCTCTTTCTTCACTATCAATGATGGGGCAAAAAATTCCGTGGGCATGGAATAGCGGACCTTTTGATGTCAAGGGTTGCTTGCGGTATCCGGCATAAGCCTTTTCTAGTTCGGCAATAAACCCACTAACTACCTTACCTTGTTGGTATTCGCAGTAAGCTTTACTGAAACTTGCTCCCGCTGCACCACTGAGAGTTAATTGCAATGGTAATTCATGTAAAAATTTTTTATTTTCTCCAACTAAAAAAATTAGATAGCGAGTAAAGGTTTTAAATTTAAGTTTGTCTGCTAAAAAAGCATCATAATTGTCTTTGAGTGTACCTAGTTTTACTCCAGATTCCCGGTCTTTTACAGATAATGGTCCCCGACGTACTACCACTAAGCGTGGAGTGGTGGTGAGAAACACCTCTTCAACTCCGGAGCTAAATTCATGCTCAACTTGCTGCCAATTATCATCCGGTTGAAAGCTAACTGAATGAGCATTATCCAATTTAACCGCCAAGCCGTGGGGCTGGATACCATCTTTGCCATACCGAGGATTAATCATCTGACACCAGGGGATGATTTGAGAAGGTGGTGCGTTGAACTTCTCGTCCTCAAAGTCGAAATTTACAGATGCTTTCATCGTCGTATTACTAGATAGCTCAATAGTGGAGTAATTCGGAGTATTTTGGAGTAACCCATTACTCCGAATTACATGTTTGATTTGGATTTCTCCCACCCTTACGGGGTTTAGTTTGCGCATGATTATGTTCAAAGGGCTTGGCACTGAAGTCGGTTTTACGCCATGCTAATTGGCTATGTTCCACTTCTAACCGCTTAGGAAAGCGCGAATCCTATTAAGGTTTTGACCCTTCAAACGTAGCCTCATAAATCTAGGCTTTTTCTGGTGTAGCAGTCAATCAGAGCCTTTTTATAGGACGTTTATATCTGATTGACACCGGATTGCTCCGGTTTAGCTCTACTCTTAGGCGCTACGCATTTCCTAAAATAGATTTTAACAATAGCTACCCGTCTAAAAAGATTATTTTTAACTGGCAGTGGAATATCAGAGGAGGAGAGGGGGACAAATTAATTAAAAATTAAAAATTAAAAATTAATTTTACATTTTTAATTTTTAATTCTTGTAGTCCCCTCCTTCTGCGCTCAAAACTGAGATAAGCGCTGGTTATAATAATTAACAATCTGTGCGGTGACATCAGATACCGAGAGACCATCGGTGTTAATTTCAATTGCATCTGCGGCTTTTTGCAAAGGAGAAACTTTGCGGGTGCTGTCTTTCCAGTCACGTTCGGCGATATCACTTGCCAGCTGCTCTAAATTTACTTCAAGTTGACCTTGTTTTTTAAAGTCTTGCTGGCGGCGACGTGCGCGCTCACTTACAGAAGCAGTCAAGAAAATTTTTACTTCTGCATCTGGGAAAACGTGGCTACCAATGTCCCGTCCTTCAGCAACTAAACCACCTTTTTTGCCCCAGCTTTGCTGTTGTTTAACCAGTGCTTGACGCACAGCGTTTTGCGCGGCTATTGCCGAGACAATAGAAGTCACCTCAATAGTGCGAATTGCTTGGGTAACATTATTACCATTAATCCAAACTTGCACCGGAGATAGTAAATCTGGGCTGGGAGCAAGTTCAATGACACACTGATTGACTAATTGTGCGATCGCGCACTCATCGTCAAGAGCAATTCCTGAATGCTGTACCAGCCAGGTGACAGCACGGTACATTGCTCCTGTATCCAAATACACTATGCCCAAATTTGCCGCCACTTGACGAGCGACGGTGGATTTTCCAGCACCTGCAGGTCCATCAATGGCGATGATGGGTTGGCGATCGCGCAAAATAATATTGTCAATCAAACGTGTAGAACCAATACGAGCCGCGATCGCAATCATTCCTTCTTCCTCAACTTTTTGTAGTTGCATCAACGTAGTCGGTTCAACCAATTCAATATATTCCACAGACACAGTACTGACCATGGCCACTTCTTGCTGCACCACTGCCAAGAGCTTTCTCGTGTTCCGTTCCCCGGCGCGAAATACTGCTTCAGCTTGCCGCAAGCCGCGATACAATACTGCTGCTTGCTGCATTTGTGTTGCAGTCAAATATTTGTTACGCGAACTTAAGGCTAGACCTGATGCTTCCCGCACTGTTGGACAAGCAACAATTTCGATTGGCAAATTCAAATCCGCAACTAGCTGTTTGATAATTGCCAGCTGCTGTCCATCCTTTTGACCGAAGTAGGCTCGGTCTGGCTGTACCAAGTTGAAAAGCTTGGTCACAATTGTAGCTACACCCTGAAAGTGACCTAGCCGAGAACGACCACACAAGCCAGACATCATAACAGATGGAGGGATAACTTGTGTAACTTTTGACTCTTGTATATTCTTCAAGGCGACTCCCATCTCTTCCGGAGTCGGAGCAAAAATTGCATCTACTTCGGCTTGTTCACAAAATTGCCAATCTTGCTCTAAAGTGCGGGGATAGCGTTGATAATCCTCGGTGGGACCAAATTGCAAAGGATTGACGAAAATACTAACAATAACTGTGGTATTTTCTTGCCGCGCCCGTTGAATCAAACTTAAATGACCTTGATGCAAGGCTCCCATCGTGGGAATCATACCGATCGCTGTCTGGGACCAGCTAGTCACCTCAAATTGTAGAGGCTGTTGCTCCAGAAGCTGTTTTTCTAATCGGCGTTTAGCTAAATAGCAGCGTAAAGCTGCGACTGTCGTCCACAGGCGCACAAAATACCCCTAGTTTTTCTCTGTTCTCCCCGTTAGTTTATCTAAAAACCGCAGGATGACTACCATCAAGCCTTGGGCTGTAATGGGGAAATTTTTCGAGAAAGCAAAAATTCTCCCCGCCCTCTGATTGATACCGAGGGTTGGGAGGTCAAATTCCGAAAACTTTCGCTTATGAAAATATAGTCTTGAAGGAATATGACGTTCGGAAGATGTCAAAGCAGAAATTAAGACATTAAACTAGTGGGTAGTTAGTTAATTGTTAATTGTTAATTGTATTTACTATTAACAATCAACAACTAACAATCAACAAATTCTATCTCCCTAGTACTTCTATCCGTACTTGTGCAACGCCACTACTCATCATTCCCAAAAGCCGTGCAGCAGCAGCGGAGAGGTCAATAATTCTGCCCCGAATGTACGGACCTCGGTCATTAATGCGCACCACCACAGAGCGGCCGTTGTGGGTATTGGTAACACGGACTTTTGTACCAAGGGGTAAGCTGCGGTGGGCAGCCGTCATGCCTTCTGGATTATACCTTTCACCAGCAGCAGTTTCATTCCCACTACCATCATACCCGTACCAAGAAGCCGTACCGTTAAAAGTAATGACCATCGGTCCGATGGCAATCTTTTTTGGCAACTTTGGTATTGGCATCGATAATTTACTCGGTACGTTAGCAATCTCACTTAAAGGTGATGCATTGCCTATGAGTTTCCGTAGACGATTGGCTACTTGCAATGCATCTTTTGCCAGATTGTTTGTTGTATCTGGTAGTCGTGTATTGCCATCCATTTCTACGAGTTCTTCGCTATTAACTTTAATGATGTAGCGATCGCTTGATTTAAGCTTATTAAATGAGCTTTTTTTCTGGTCTCCATTGGCAGATGTAGATTCGCCTCCCGCTTTCCAACTCACTGTTATCTTGCTAGCATCCACTTTATCCAAGATCATCTGGTTGATCCTAGCTGCGACTAATGTCGCCCTTTCAACTGGGTCATCCGAGGCTTTGTTAGTTTGATTGTTAATACCCACACTTGTCCCAATTGTTGCCAGCTTAGTTGAGTTCTGCTCATCTTGGTTTGCAACTGGTTGTTGACCAACAAAGGTGAGAACAGGAATATTGCGAATATAGAGCGTTGCCGCTTCATGACCGGCGAGAGATGAAGTGTGAATTTCAGTAATTACAGCATCTGAGGCAAGCTTCTGTGTCGGGGATTGGTACTCTCCCACTTTCATTACCTCATCAGAAGGCGTAGATGGTGAAGTTGGAGTCTTTTCCTTAGTCGTTTCGGCGCGTCCAACTGACGGTATCCCCAAAACAGTAGTAAACACGACAACAGTCCAAAAATGTCTTTGATTCATGCGTCCAAATTTTCAAGCGACTGTAGAACTGAGGTTTCATAATTTATTGGGACTTGACACCCCGGAGAGTGACGTTCCCCCAAATTCAAACTCGTTCCGCTTTCACTTTTTACTTATAACTGCAATAGATTAGCACGAACTTCTATGCTTGGGGACGAGGGCTTTAGCGTCAGCCTTGGTAAATTTACTAAAATCAAATTCGCATTTTAAGCGCAAACCCTTTCTGAATAGGGGATTTTAGCTGTACGTCAGTTTTTTGATAGCTTATAATTTTTTTTATTAAACCTTAACAATATTTAGGAACTAAATTGAGCGAGTGGCATGTACGGTTGTGCATAAAGCCAATTGCTGTTAATGTAATTCAGGTTACTTACAATTTTTTAAAAATTACTGATAGTACTGAAGTTTAAGTTGAATAAGTAATTTAAATATAAGAAATTTATATTTCACGATCTCAATCACTTGCGTTCAGAGTGAGTTGCCAATTCCTGGATCAAGGATGTAGACGAACTAAGCTATAAACAATTCAAATGGCATCAGAAGATTTAAAAACAGTCGCATCATCATTTCAATCTTTTATCAACAACTTACACTCAAAGTATAAATTACTACAAGATGGTGCAGTAGCTAATTACATTCCGGAACTGGCAAAGGTGAACCCGGACTTATTCAGTATTTGCATCGCTACTGTTAACGGCGATTTTTACGAAGTTGGGGATTACAATCAGCTATTTACGATTCAGTCGATTTCCAAAGTGTTTGTCTACGGACTGGCGCTAGAGGATCATGGAAGAGATTACGTTTTGACTAAGGTTGGCGTCGAACCGACAGGGGAGGCATTCAACGCAATTATCCTCGATGAGCAATCGAAGCGACCCTATAATCCAATGGTGAATGCAGGGGCGATCGCCACTACCAGTTTGATCAAAGGGTCAGGTGCAACCGAACGTCTTAACCGGATGCTGGATATGTTCCGGCGATACATTGGTCACGATGTTTTTGTTGATATTTCAGTATTTACCTCAGAACGCAGCACAGGACATCGTAACCGTGCAATGGCACACCTGATGCTGAATTTTGGCATGATTGACACTCACATAGACGAAGCGCTAGATCTCTACTTTCAGCAGTGTTCTGTCATGGTGAATTGCCATGACTTGGCAGTCATGGCAGCTACTTTGGCGAATTCGGGTATCAACCCTATTACAAGAGAGCAAGCTGTAGATAGCCGTTGTATCAAAGACATTCTCAGTGTCATGTATACTTGCGGCATGTATAATTTTGCAGGTGAATGGGCTTATAAAATTGGTATTCCAGCAAAAAGTGGTATTTGTGGTGGGATTATTGCTGTGGTGCCGAATCTTATGGGAATTAGCGTATTTTCACCCCTGCTAGACTCACGCGGTAACAGTGTCCGGGGAGTTAAGGTTTGTGAAGACCTTTCACAGAAGTTCAATTTACATTTGTTTGAATGTTCGCGGTACAGGTCAATATAGAAAGTGTGGTGATTTTGATTGAAGCTGGGATGAAATTTTCCATAATTTTTATATTTTTTCTGTGAAGACGCGCTCTCTATGTGCAGAAATTCATTAAATTAATTTGTGTAGAGAGAAAAATCTCATGAAAGCATCTACCAATAAAAAGAGTCTTGACAGGACGCTTGCTAGTCCCAAAGCAGCCACTATTGAGAAATTAGGACGATGGATTCCTCAAGTCGGGAGAGGATTGGCAGTCAGTATCTGCCTGAGCTTGCTAGCCGCTTCTGAGGCACTAGCCAGCTTTTCCTTCACCAAAATTGCCGACACCCATAGCGGTTTTACCAGTGTTTCCCCAGGTGCGGCAATTAACGACAGTGGCACAGTTGCCTTTTTTGCTACCCCAAGTGCAGGCACTCAGGGAATCTATACCAGTAGCAGGGGGGCAATTACAAAGATTGTCAACAAGGATGACCTGTCGTCTCTGTTCAACAATAGTGCGGAGGAATTTGGTCAAGTTTTGAACATTAACAATAACGGCACTGTAGCATTTTTGGCACTTGAAGGTCGTGGATCGGCAGGAGCGGCAACAAGTCTTTTAACTAGTCAAGGCGGCTCGATTACCACTCGTGCGATCGCCACACTTTCTGCTCGTGGAAATGGGGACTCCTTCCCTGGGTTCGACCTCAACAATCAGGAAGAACTAGCTTATTTAACGCAGAGCCAGGGGGGACCGAGCATCACTAACTTCTCTTATACTCTCGCCATCAGCAAACCAAACCAACCTAATGTCACCGTCACTTTTAACAACGCTCAACGGGGTCAACCTGGCTCGTTTTCTGGAGCCATTTACAGCGGTGATGGTGGTCCACTCACCACTTTAATTGACACGGACACATCTGAGCTCGATGTCAACGACAGTGGCGATGTTGTTCTCTCAAATAACAATGCCATCCGCCTGTTCAACAACACTAGCCATACACTCACCACCATTGCCGATAGCAGTGGTGCGTTCAAAACCTTTAGCAGCCCTGCGATTAATAACATTGGTAAGGTGGCGTTTGGGGCTGATTTGACTGTCAGTGGCAAAGGCATTTTCGTCGGACCAGATCCGGTTGTTAACAAAGTGATTGTCACTGGCGATTCCCTGAACGGTTCCACTGTCACCAACTTAAGCTTCTCAAAAAAAGGGTTGAACAACCTCGGTCAGATTGCCTTCTATGCTGAGTTAGCAGACGGCACTCGCGGGATTTTCTTGGCTGAGGAATCCGCCCACATCGGTTCCTGAACCACAACCACTCTGACACACTGCATAGATTCCCGGCTCAACAGTGGGAAACTTTGTGCCAGTTCCCTAAAATTCGCAGCAGTCTTGTAATCGGATTGCTTGGCTTGTGAGTTCCGTTTCTAATCTCTGCACATAGAGTAGGTTACACTAAGATGGAGGAAAAAGGTAATTGGTAATTGGGAAAAAGCTAATTGCTAATTGTTAATGGCTAATGGCTAATTGTTACCATTAGCCATTAGCCATTACCAACCTAGGCGATAGTACAAGTATTTAAGCGGACATGATGTAACTTGGAATTAAAGCTCACCACCTGTTAAGTTACTTAAAAGGAGATTGTCTGTGAATCGTGCTTTTCGTCGATACCATCGCCAAATAGCGATCGCCTTATGTCTGCCCTTATTTCTCACTGTTCTGACTGGCATGTGCTTTACCATTGTCCATGAATGGTTTGATCAAAACGAGTTAGGCGAACTTATCCTCAAAATTCACACCCTGGAAATTATACACTTAGAAAAAATTTATCCTCTTTTAAACGGTTTGGGATTAGTGGGATTGTTAATTACTGGTGTAAGTATGACAGGTTTGTTTCGCCAACGCCGAGATCCCGACAAGCTGGGTGAACCTTAAAAGGAATAATCTCACGCCAAAATTGGCAACGGATGTTGCAACGGATGTAACGGATGAGTTGTATGTGGAACTATAACAGATAAAACATCCGCTACATCCGCGCTCATAATCCGTTGCTACCGTTGCCACTCAAAAACCCATTACTGTGCGATAATGAGCTTCAATTTGAGCGACAGTTTGAGACTTGCGTTGTGTATCCCACTGACTGTGATTAAAGAGTTGTTGTCGCAAGTCATCCACGTTAATGGTGGTAACTTTGCCCTCAGCGACTATTTGCTTACCGTTTACCCACACACTATTTACAACATTGGTAGGACGACCAAGAACTAGTAAACCAATGGGGTCTGTACGCGGTAGCAGTGATAAGCTGGTGAGGTCATACAGTACCAAATCAGCTTTTTTGCCAACGGTCAGGGAACCAAGGTGTTCTGCCATGTTCAGTCCTTTTGCACCTCCCAAAGATGCCATTTCTACTGCTTGTCGGGGTTTAATCCAGTGCTGATAATCCAAATCGGTAACGTTATGTAATAAAGAACCAATTTTTATAGCTTCTAGTAAGTCTTGAGAATCATTACTAGATGCACCATCGCAGCCAAAAGTCACATTTACCCCTGCTTGCCGATATTTTAAAATGGGGGCAATGCCACTACCTAAACGCAAGTTACTCAAGGGGTTGTGAACGACTGTAGATTTGGTTTCGGCAAGGATGGCAATATCGGCGTCAGTTAACCAGACGCAATGGGCTAGTGTAGTGACTTCGCTTAAATAACCAATGTGCTTGAGATGTTCAACCGCAGTACAACCATATTTTTCTTGCGCTAGTTTTTCTTGCGCTTTGGTTTCCAGTAAATGGGAGTGACGGCAAAGATTGTAGCGATCGCTTAACTCAATACAACCCTCAAACAAGGCATCAGAACACAGCTGTATTCCCGTGGGTGCAACTAAAATACTCACACCCTCATCTGGACGATGAAACTGCCTGACAGCTTCTTCTATAATTTCTAATGTTACTGCAGTTGAGCGAAAATAAAGCTCATGGATTTGTTCTGTTTCTCCAGATGGGATACCAGCAGTCAGAGATTCATCTTGAATCAGAGGTGCGACAAAGGCGCGAATCCCGATTTCTTTGTAAGCGCGAACCGCTGTGGCAATTGTTTCTAATTCTTTGCCTGGTATCAGCACCAAATGATCTACCACACTCGTACCGCCGGAAAGCAAGGTTTCCACCGCCGTTCCCAAGGCACTGAGGTAAACTTTCTCTGGATCGAGGGGGGCAAAGTCGTACAGTTCCGCCAACCATAATTCTAGAGGAAAGGCTGACATTATACCTCGTTGCCACATTTCCGAGGAATGGGTGTGGGCGTTAACAAATCCTGGCAGTAGTAGCTTATTTTCTCCGTTAATTACTGTGCCAACAACATCTAGACGAGGTGCAATGGCGACGATAATTCCATCTACAATCTGTACATCAACCTTTGTATAACCATCCTCAACAGCAATTAAAACATTTTGGATAGTAAAATTCATGATTTTAACCTTCTTATTTTTAAGTTAAAAAATAAACAATGGTATTGTTAGTGGTTAGTAGTTAGTGGTTAGTGGTTAGTGGTAATTTTTGACAACCAACAACTAACAACCAACAACCAACAACCAACAACTAACAACTAACAACCAACAACTAACAACTAACAAATTCCCCTTTTTATGAGTTTACCTCTTCGGATTTTAGGTGTTGCACCGAATGCTTGGGCGGTCAATGATGCGATCGCAGACATTACTCGTCCTCCCCAGACTCCACAACCCGTTATCTTACCAACAGAAACCAAAACTTTACACCTTGACTTAGCCAAAGCTGCCATCCTCGTCATCGATATGCAAAATGACTTTTGCCACCCTGATGGCTGGTTGGCGCATATCGGCGTGGATATCACAAAAGCGCGTACCCCCATCGAACCTCTGAAAACCTTACTGCCTGCATTCCGGGCTATTGGTGTTCCTGTCGTCTGGGTGAATTGGGGCAATCGTCCCGACTTACTCAATATTAGTGCGGGTTCGCATCACGTCTACAATCCCACAGGTGAAGGTGTGGGATTGGGCGATCCGCTACCTAGCAACGGTGCTAGGGTACTAATGGCGGGTAGTTGGGCGGCGGCAGTGGTAGACGAACTAGAACAACTGCCCCAAGATATTCGCATCGACAAATACCGTATGAGTGGCTTTTGGGATACCCCATTAGATAGTATCTTACGGAACCTGGGTAGGACAACAATATTTTTTGCTGGTGTCAACGCTGACCAGTGTGTCATGACCACTTTGTGTGATGCCAACTTTTTAGGATATGACTGCGTGTTAGTCAAAGACTGCACCGCCACAACTTCTCCTGAGTATTGTTGGCTAGCAACTCTGTACAACGTCAAGCAGTGCTTTGGCTTTGTTACCGACTCGCAAACTATTTTATTTCAATCGTTGCTAGGGATTCCGACACAACAGCAACAGATGTTATAAATATAGTACCACATTCTATGACGCGACTGGATGTGTAAGGGCAAGGGATGAAAACCGCTACAAACCTGAACAACGAGGAGGAGATAAATAATGCACTCTGCTAGTTGTGTGATTGCTGTTGTCAAATCTCCGCAAGATTACCAACCATATCGCATTAGTCCCGATGACACAAATCGCTTAGCGATTATATTCGATACAGCCAGCGCTAATATTTCCTTGACTTGTTGCTTGGAAATTTTTGATGTTGGTGGTAAAACACCACCAAATCGCCATCAGTGGGCAGTGGAAATGTTTTTTGTCCTTAAAGGAGAAGGAATAGCATTTTGTGACGGCAAAACTGTCCCAATTCAAGCAGGACATAGTTTGTTAGTGCCTCCTACCGGTACTCATTTGATTCAAAATACAGGTTCTAGTCGCTTGTATACACTGACTTTTATGGTTCCCAATGAAGATTTTGCCGAATTAATTCGCAGCGGTACACCAGTGGAATTAGATGCGGAAGACATGGCAGTGTTGGGGAGATTAGATACTCTTATGCCCTGTTAAAGGAGTCAAATCGCTTCGGGATAATTCGTAATTCGTAATTAAAAGGGTACAAAGAAGCTGCTCATTTTTAATGAGCGTGGTCTACAATCAGTCGAGGGGAAAAAGCGAACACTGATTGTAGTTACGAATTACGAATTATTAATTACGAATTATTTAGAACCGCCACCAGGTTTTTTGCACATAACCAAGAATCCCCACAGCGATCGCCCCCAAGAACAATAGCAAAATAACTCCTCCAGGTATGTTCGTGAAAATACCAAAGCCTCTCAGTACCCAGACAGCTATGGTCATACCGAGAAATATGCCGAATGCCTGGGTTAATTTGCTGTTTAATTTAGAAGAATTCATCTGATGTCCTCAAAAATTGGCTGGCGATAGCTATGGTTATAAAAGTTACATACTTTTACAGAGGATTCTAGAATAATGCTTTTGAATTAAGCTGTTTCCAGAATACATCTATATTGAGTTAGAACTAGATTTAGTAGGTTAAACTCGTCAAATCTGATATTTTCTAGTTTAAACGCCTGAAGTTCATGTGTTGAGGAGTGACTGATTATGTGTGCTTATTCTATCTTAAACGGGGTTTCCACAGGAGCGTCCATAGTTTGGAGTCAGGAAAAACTATTGTCGCTGATGCAGGGTGAGATTTTGGTGCAAACGCAACCGTATACTACTTGGGGTGGTGCTGTCACTGCCTGGATGTATGTACCATTGGTGCGATCGCATGTATGGCAGCAACTGACTGATTACCCCCGCTGGGTGCAATATTTTCCCGATGTTACCAAAAGTGAAGTTTTGCCAGGAGGCGAGGTCAAGCGTCTATATCAAGCTGCTGAAAAAACCTTTTTATTTCTCACGGCTCGAGTAGAAATTTACCTTGATATAGTAGAAGAAATTGGGCAAAAAATTCAATTCCGATTGGAAAAAGGGAGTTTTCAGGATTTTAATGCCGATTTAGAGTTAAAAGACTATAGTGGTGGCACTTTACTTACGTATACTGTGCAAGCGACTCTTACTATTCCCATACCATCAATTTTCATTCAACAAGCGATGAATTTAGAATTGCCTGCCAATATGCGTAAGATGCGACAAGTGCTGTGTAAAGATTAACAACCCATGTTACAGGCAAAAGAAATTTTAGACTTTTGGTTTGGCGGTCCTGAAGAACCAGGTTACGGCAAACCAAAAGCTTTTTGGTTTACCAAAAAACCCGATTTCGACGCACAAATACGAACTCTGTTTCTGCAAAATTACTACTCAGCAGCGGCGGTTGTAGACGAATGGATAAAGTTTCCCGAAACCTGTTTGGCACTGATTTTGCTGCTGGATCAGTTTCCCCGAAATATGTTTCGCGGTACTCCCGAAGCCTTCGCTACTGATTGGGAAGCACTCTCAGCAGCGCAACACGCTGTAGCACAAGGTTACGATCAAAAATTGCTGCCTGTACAACGCTGGTTCATCTATTTGCCGTTTGAACACAGTGAAAATCTAGACGATCAGCGACTCTCCGTGCAGCTATTCAGTCAACTCAGTGATGACCCTGATAGTGCTAGTTGCATTGAGTACGCAATCCGTCACATGGAAGTGATTGAGCGTTTTGGGCGCTTTCCCCATCGCAATCAGATCTTGGGACGAGTCTCCAATCCACAGGAGAATGAGTTTTTGGAACATTCAGGGTCATCTTTTTAAAGGGTTGTTAGTTGTTAGTTGTTAGTTGTTAGTTGTTAGTTGTTGGTTGTTGGTTGTTGGTTGTTGGTTGTCCAAAAGTACTATTAACCACTAACCACTAACCATTAACCACTAACAACTAACAACTAACCACTAACAACTAACCACTAACAATTCCCTATTTAGACGCTTTTGATGTATCACAAGGCTGTACCTCATCATCGAACATCCAACCTTGAGTTCCATCAAAAAGTTTAACTTCTACAAAGTCACCTTTTGATCGCACAAATAAGACCTTCTCACCGAGACTGAGTTGTTTCAATGCGCCAACTTCTGTTTGAGGTTCAGGGCGTAATTTTGCTATGTATCTGCCGCCTGCGGGAGATACTACACGACACATTTTTGGCTGTTGTGTAATGAAATTTTCTTGTGCATTAGTTCCACCTAAATTACTAGCGTTGAAAAATACTACACATGCGATCGCACTCACAACAACTCCCAAACTTGCCCCAAGTACTGGCGACATTTTACGATGTAAAGGCAGAACTATGGAAGGATTTCCTGGTGGGAATGTAGGTGGGATTTCAAGCTTACTCTTAACTTTCCGTATCCGTTCCGTCTGAACTACAGGTTGTTGCGGTGCAATGTGAACAAGTGCGTACTCCCTAGGGACGTAACCGGCAGGATAGTCTTTGCAGGTAATGGCACTCACCTTAAAATCTTGTTGTCCCAAGCGCAGACTACTCCCAATAGAAAGTGGCATGTCACCAGCTAAAAGCAATTGACCGTCAAGAATAGGAGGATTCTTCTGGCGCAGATTCCGCAAGTAAAACCTCTGCTGAGGGGGATAAAAGAATATTTCCACATGCAGCCCAGATACTGTCGGATCTGGTACAACAATATCGCACAATAAGGGGTCACGACCGAGGCGGATTTTCCCAGAGTTTTTACTTTGTTGCTTCTCCAGAATTTTGCGAGTTTTGACCTCTCCAGCTTCCAGCCACTCTAAAGTCAGTACATGTAAGGTGGTAGTGGTAACGGGAGTTGACTGTGTCGTATCAAGGGGCGTTAATTCCCATAGCGCCTGCAATACCTCATTCACCGTCTGGTAGCGGTCTTTGAAATGGTAGTGCGTCATCTTAGTCAGGACAGTAGCTAACTCTGGACTGACAGGCGTTAGGTGTGACCACAAAGTTTCCCCTGTATTTGGGTCATCTTGAAGTTCATGTGGATATACCCCCGTTAATGCCTGAATACCCATCATTCCTAAAGCATAAATATCACTGCTAGGACGCGGTAAACGTCTGGTTTGTTCTGAAGGCATATAACCTCGAGTACCAAACACTAAAGTGATGTTTTGCCGTCCCTTACCCATCGCCTTTTGGCTAACGTTCTTAATTGCCCCAAAATCAATCAGTACTAATTTATGATCTGATGCACGTCTGATGATATTGTCAGGTTTTATGTCCCGATGAATTACGCCTTGGTTGTGGACAAATTCTAAAATGTCTAATACCTCAAGAAGCATTTCAATAATTTGCCTTTCCGTCCACTTTTTTCCAGGAAGTAGTTCTCTACTTAGGGTATGCCCATCAATAAATTCTTGCACCAAGTAAAATTCTTGGTTTTCTTCAAAGTAAGCTAAAAGGCGGGGTATTTGGTCGTGGTTACCCAACTGTTGCAGGGTTTCGGCTTCTTTTTGAAAGAGATCTCTTGCAGTTTCTAAAATCTCCGGGTCGGTACTAGTAGTTTTGAGATGTTTGAGGACACATTTAGGGTTTCCAGGGAGGTGAATGTCTTCGACAATATATGTTTGTCCAAAGCCCCCCTCACCCAAGACTTCAAGGACTTTATAATGTCCTGCTAGTAACTGACCAATCATATTTTGAAGATTCTTTTTAAAAAATTGGTGTAATGCTTTCCTGTCTAGGTATCTGATACAAATTCCAAAAATTATTGCTACTTAAGACGAATAGAATTCGCGGCTACACAAACAAAGTCCGCCTACGCGGACTAATTGGAAAATTAAGGGTTTTGAAACCCGCGTAGGCGGTGAGTCCAGCCCTGTTCGCGCAGCGGCGAGGAATTGGGAGAAGGAGGGTTAGCCCGACCTAGGGGACTGGTGAGACAGCCCTGAAGGAGGGTCTCCCTCCTGCAGGATCTGCGCTCCCGTTGGGCGAACCCGAAGGGGTTTTGTCTGTGTAGCTGCGGTTTTAACCGCCCATTTGAGGTTAAGTTGACACCCATAGGCACTGCCGTGCCCCTACGACCTGGGTCGCATTGTTTAATGAAATTGGTATGACCTATTTTGTGTGTAAATAAATGGGTGAAAGTTATCTGAATATTTTGCAAATAAATAGGGTATTTTAAGGGCTTCAGCATAGATATAACTGTATGTTTGTTGGCATTGTATTCCTTACAGCACACCCTCATTGAGCGCTCTATGGCGTTCAGTAAATAGACATAAATCAAACGACCCTGGTAAGTACTAATGAATAACAAATCCAATAAGGAAGTGTTGCCAGTTTGGCAGTTTTTTATAAAAAATATTCAATTTTATATAATTATAATTAATTATTTATTATGTCTAATTTATAACAATGAAAATTTAAAATAAAGGTGTGATAACACTTTAAAGGTTTAATTTAGTGCTTAGCAAAGTAACGATTAATATGAAATACGGTTACATTTGAATAATAAAAAAAACCGCAGAGGCGCAGAGGAGCCAGCGCTGCAGGAGGGTCAGCCCGCTCTCACGGCGACTGGCGTGACGCAGAGGAAGAGGAAGGAGAAATTATTTCGGTGCAACCGGATTTGATATAATACAATACAGTTCAGTTAAGCACCACATCAGAAACCCGGTTTCTAAGAGAAACCGGGTTTCTTTGGTCCCACCTATCCTTAACTGAACCGTATTGTGATATAATAGATAAGTAGTTGGACAGAATTAATTACACAATGTCCGCCGCGAATGGAGCGAAGCGAAATGTAGACCCCGAAGGGGGCTTCCCGCAGGGTAGCAATCGTGAGGGCTGGGATTGCTTCGCTTCGCTCGCAATGACTGTAAATATTTTTGTCCATCTACTTGTAGAGCAATCCGGAATCATTCGCGAGAAAATACTGTAACCGTTCACGGAAAGTCAAAAAAATGTCTGAGATGAGAACACACGGAATCAGTACCAAAACCAGTCTAGATTTGATTTTTTCCGGCTAATTTTGAGTAGTAAAAAGTGCTACACTGATTTCAATACTCCTCGGATAAGATTTTTCACCCCAACTCTTATGATCGGAACGCCTAATTTATCATCTGATCGCCTAAAGTAAATTTGTGAGTCTTAGGTAGGCGATGTAGAATGGGCACATACCATTTGATTAAATCGTATGTTTTTTGAATAATTGGCAATTATTCCATTATTTTGACTCAGAAAACTTTGACATCGGATTTACATGCTCGAATTTATATGTTATGCTGGTAGAAACCAAAGTTGCATTCGCCAAATAAATCTTAACATTCGCGAATCGGCAAAAAAAATTGATCGTTCCGCTCCGCTACACTTGAAAAGGGCTAAGATAAAGAAGTGCAAAGGGCAAAAGCGCTCAAGTGTCAAGGGCTAAGATTACTCGGCGAAAGACCGCACACAACCCGAAAACCGATATGGTCGTAGTCGGCGATGTCCCTGTTGCGATACGCAGAACGGCAACTAACATAACAGGATTGCTGTACCACGAACCACCGCGGAGCACCCGGGATTGATTATCATTATCATTATCAATTATCCAAGCACTACCATCTGTAGGCGCTGCTTCATAATTATCATGCCAATGGTCAGCACACCATTCCCAAACTAGCCCGTGCATATCATATAAACCAAAGGCATTAGGTACACCAAAGCTGCCTACTTGTGTAGTTTTTCCTCGATAAGTTCCTTTCGGTTCTGCACCATAAATGGCTTCACCATTATAGTTAGCCAGTTCTGATGTAATCGTCTCGCCGAAGTGGAACGGTGTAGTCGTACCAGCACGACAAGCGTATTCCCATTCGGCTTCACTCGGTAAACGGTAGGGCTTGCCTGTTTGACGAGTGAGGCGATCGCAGAACTCACTAGCATCATACCATGAAACTCTTTCGATAGGACGATTGTCTCCTTTAAAGTACGATGGTTCTGGTTTTAAATCACGGTTAACTTTGGGTAAGGCTGCTACTGTTCTCCATTGGGCTTGAGTAACTGGATATTTACCCATGAAAAATGATTGAACCGTTACTTCATGCTGAGGTTTTTCAGAGTTATATCCTTCCCCTTCGGGTGAACCCATCATGAATGTATTACCGGGGATGGCGACCAGATCGAGGCTGAAGGCATCACCCCCAACCCCACTAAGAGTGGGAGAGGGACTTTGTAGAGTTTCGGTGAAGTGTTGGGCTTGTTTTATTTCTCGTTCGATGATTTCGCCGCGAGGGTTGACGGTGACGATTTCAAACTCAAAGGACTTTAGATCGTAACTTTGTTGTCCCAAAGATTGAACATCTTTAAATGCTTCTTTAGAAGAAAAAGCAGCGATCGCATTTCTAACTAAATCTTCTCCCTCTCGATCCTGATTTCTTTGGGCTGCTGCTAAAGCCAAATCTAATCTAGCCCTCGGGTCTTTATTCGCTTCAATCCAACGCCAATAAGGACTTAATGAAGCTGTCATCCTAGCACTGCAACAGATTTTTTTTGAACTTTTTTCATGTTCATAGCCCCATTGCAGAAACAAAATTAAATTTGAGTTTTCTTGCAGAAGCAACTGCTGCCCCTTATTCTCATCTCTATTACCAAAAAGCTTAAGAACTATGTCACAGAAATTACTATAATAAAAATCCAAAACTTGAGGAGCAAGATAGTCAATTCCTCTTGCTGTCTGCAATTTACTTTCTGCGTAAGTACGGGCAGGTTCGGGTAAAGTTACTCTCCAATCAGATGCTGTAGAAGACTTTTCTGCCATGGAAAACTTAAACAATTCCATTAAAGCCTGATTTCCACTTCTACCCGAAATAGCCCTAGCTAAATCCCGACTCAACCCACTTGGAAAGAAAGCCAACAAAGGAAATATATCTTTAGCTTCTACTGATAACATCTTAAAAGAACGCTCTAAAGTTATACGCAGACTTCTTTCTTTTCTTTCTTCACAAGAATAAGAATCAAGAACAGACAGTGGTTCAATGTCCAAGTCTTCACACAGCATCTTGAGAGTAGATTGAGTTTCTGCCATATAAGATGCTGCTAGTTTAATGGGTAAGGGATAGCCATCAAGAAACTTTACTAAAAGATTAAAGTCTGACGCCAAATCATCATGATCTCCCCATTGTGCTTGTGATGGAGCATACTTTTTAAATATCTCTCTTGTTTCAGATGCTCCCATGCTGCAAACTTCTTCTTGATGACAATAAACAATATCCCTTACTAGAGAATCACGGGAAGTTAACAACAGTCTTAAATTAGGACACTGTTCTAAAAGCGAGTTCAAAAGCTCAATTAGTTCATTGGATTCTTTCTCAATCAATTTATCCAAATCATCGAGAATCAAAAACACTCGACTATTCCTTAACTCTCTCTCTAAGGCAAAACTCCTTAATTCAAGACTCTGTTTAACTTTGGTAATCAGCGTTCCGACAGAATCAGTATCGCGCAAACTAATAAACCAAACTCCATCCTGATAGCGATTGCGCTCATGTAACCACTGACCAATGGCATAAGCTAAAGCAGTTTTACCTATTCCTCCCATACCATGAAGAGCAATACAACGTTTGTCCGATACCAACACTTTAATTACCTGGTGTATTTCTTGTTTGCGTCCGACAAAGTTTGGATCGTCACGGGGAATATTAGTATTTGACCATTGGGGATAGATAACCTGGTGTGAATCGGCTGGTTCTATAATCAGTGATTGATCGTGGGAAGCTTGGGGTAGTAATCGAAATTTGAAGGCTTCATCAAAATTAACTCCTTGCCGAAAAGTCACAGAGTTAAACAGTTTTTTTAATTTATCATCAAGTTTAACTGCATTACGACTTAATAAAAAACTATTAACAACTGAATCTTGATTAAATAATGCTTGATAAAGTCGTCGAGAAAAACATCTGGCTGCAACATCTAAAATTTCATCTTCAGCGTTAACCGCAATTACATGAGACACTTCTGCTTTTACAAAAGCTTGAGCTAACTTTTCTGAATGACAGGCATTTAATATTGCTAATTGACAGGGTGGTCGCTGCTGATTTGATAAGGCGATCGCTAGTTCTTCTTCGGTAAAATAACGAGTAATTCCCACCTCATCTTCTAACACTAGGGCTGTACTATCCCCCTCTCTCATTCCATGACCAATAAAATGAATAATCAGTGGTTTGACACGATTAGACAACACATCTTGTAGAGTCTGTGATGTGGCTACTTTCACCACTATTTCCACTGCTATCGGACGAGATATATCCTCTAACACTAAAGCGATCGCATCAATTTCTTCCTGGATCGATAAAGTCTCTACCGGTGATAAGTCTTCATTGAGTAGAGGGGCTGAAAACAAGATCAGAATTTGATTACTGAACGAATTATCCTGTCCGGTACTTTCTTTTACTCTTGGACTCAGGGGAACTTTTACACCTACTTTTGAGACAGCCATTCTTCTACTTCTTCATCAGTAGCAGTGCTTAAGTCAATAGAGGAACGATCTGGGTGTTCTAACTTGCCTTTTGGTTCTATCCCTTTTTCTCGCAATTTTCGCCGCCAATTATTGATCGCCTTAGCCACTTTGATACTGTAATCTATCAAATTGGCTGTTGCTGCTATCCCTCCAACTACTGTAGCAACAAAAACTATGTCATCTGCACCTACTATCCGACTTGGTAACTTCTGTACCTCAATCAAACTTATCTCCAGCGATGTTTCTAAAAACTCTATTTCATCTGGTGGCAGTTGGGATGAAATAACTATTGTACACAGAGGAATTTTACTCATTTACACCTCTAAAACTTTGATTTTTTTATCAAAACTTGCAGATCTTCAACTTTAGTTTCCAATTTCGCCACCCGATAACTCAAGGTTATATAGCACTCCTAAATGATTCGTGAAAACCTCTCTTTCTTTTCTTGGCGTTCTTGGCGCCTTAGCGGTTCGTTAAAAAAAATAATTTTCACAACTCAAATCGACCTGTTTGATTCTACTGTAGCAAAAAACATAGATTTTTGACGGCGAATAAATTCCCGCTGTTTAACAGGATAAAACGGTCTTGGTGTGTGTCAATCTAGGGTAAACCCTAGACTCACATCTTGCACCTGGGTGAAAAACCGGGTTTCTTGAGAATGACTAATGGTCAAACCCTATATTTTTGGTTGAGAAACCCGGTTTTTTTGGTCTTGTTGAGAATGGTGCAAGATATCAGTAGATTGACATGTTCTAATTTTTTTTTAAATCTAACTTTTTTATGTTATGAAAGCATTTCTGGCTTTTTACACCTTAATGGTGTACTATCTGATTATATGACAGATAAGCGAAAGCCGACCTATGACCTCGAAGCGTTTAAAGCTGTTGCAGGCACACTGAATGGCCTCAATGCGACTAGCAGTGCCATTAAAGGAGCTGCAAGCATAGGATTTGGACGAGCAGAAATTGTAGCGACTATTCAAACAATTGAAAGGTCACATTTCTACAAGTCGATGACAAGCTATGCCGACCATCGCATCTGGCAGGACGTTTACCATGTTCCATCAGAGTTTGGAGTCCTTTATATCAAATTTACAGCGGACGCAGTAACAGAGTTTCTGTTGCTATCGTTTAAGGAGAAGGAGAATGACTGACATCACACCGGTTTGCCCAATTACTGGGGCTTCAATGCGCCGCGATGTGCGCCCTATGACGTTAACCTATCGCACGGAGAGTATTACATTCGATATGCCGGGCTGGTACTGTGATGAGTCGGACGAGAGCATCCATACAAGTGAGGATATGAAGGTATCTGACCGGATGCTGAACCTTTTGAAAGCGCGGGTTGAGCGGTTGCTTGACCCGAAGGAAATTCGCCGTATCCGTAAAAAGTTGCACCTGACACAGTCTCAAGCAGGAGAACTGATTGGTGGTGGACCACGGGCATTTCAAAAATACGAGGCTGGGGACTTATTGCCTAGTCGTGCGATCGCCAGTGCGCTTATACTACTCGATCGCGATCCGGCTGCCATTGCCATCCTCAAGAATAGGCAGGGCAATTCCGAGATGCGCGTGTTGTCTCAAGAAACACGGGAGTGGGGAGTGGGGAACTCGGGGCCCCCACGAAGTGGGGATTAGGG
>CAXTSI010000069.1:0-23839 GCA_964246695.1 uncultured bacterium | reverse complement strand
TTGGTTGTGGTAATCGATCGCCCGTTTGTAATCTCCGAGTGAATAGTAAGCCAGTCCCAGATTGCCAAGAGATTTCGCCTCACCTTGACGGTCACCAATCGCCCTTGCAATTGCCAATTGTTGGTTGTGGTAATCGATCGCCCGTTTGTAATCTCCGAGTGAATAGTAAGCCAGTCCCAGATTGCCAAGAGATTTCGCCTCACCTTGACGGTCACCAATCGCCCTTGCAATTGCCAATTGTTGGGAGTAGTAATCGATCGCCCGTTTGTAATCTCTTAATTTGTTGGCAGCTTCTCCCAGGTTTATTAAAACCTTGCTTTCCAAAGCTCGGTCTTTTATTGCTTGAGCAATGGGTAATGCTTGTTGGTACTCTGTGAGTGCTTGCTTCACATTTCCTGTGTTTTCGTATGCTATACCCAAATTGTTCAGGGACTTAGCTTGAGTGGAGCGATCGCCCATCGTCTGAGCAGTCGTCACTGCTTGTTGACACGACTGCAAAGCCGCTTGAAATTGATTCTTCTTGATATCTTCCCTACACAAATCCAACAAACGCTCTGCTTCTGACTTGTTAGTTTCTGTGCTTTGAGCTAACACCCTCGTTACTGGCGACAGCATCGGCAGATTAGAAGTGAAAGATGTTGCACTACTGGCAAACAGTGCTATCAGTGTGGCAAGACTGATGCTTTTCAATTGCATTGTTTTCAGGGGATTGAGGATCTAACAGATTCGTAACCGTTCACACTCCCCCCTACTCCTTAACGAAAAATCAATGGTTACAAAAAAAAGGGAACAGGGAACAGGGAACAGGGAACAGGGAACAGGAACAGGACTTACGCAAAAATTGCCAAAAAGCTTAATTTATCGAACCGCGAAGACGCCAAGAACGCCAAGAATTCGTAGAGTGTGCGTAAGTCCTAAGGAAATATGAAAACAAATTTTTGATATTTCGACCGTTTTACTCAGGACAAATCTAACTACCTCATGTTAATTGTAAATTACGGAAAGCTTTGCAAAGAATTAGCTGTCAAAAATCATAAAATAGAAACGCAATTGTGAAGTCATCGACCACGGGGCGATCGCGCGATCGCGGGTTGAGCGATAAAAATATTTAAGGCTGTTTTGTTGTCACCGTTCCAGGCGGTAACGAGAGAATGAGGGTTACAGGCGATTTCACCGTTTGGGGAGATGGTGAAGTCTCAGAAGCCAATTTAGGATATGGGGAGCGATCGCTCATGATATCGTGACAAAAACCGACTTCCTTGGCTTATAGTCTTCGCTGATTGGAAGTAGTGAAAGCAAATTTGATATCTCCCCAAAACCTAAGTCTACTTTTTAACATCAGCCAAATATTTGAAACTTTCCATTATAAATGGAAGAATATGAACTAGGACTTACGCACTATATAATATTGAGCATCATGTGTATAACAGAATTCGGTCGTTTCATCTCGTAGAATTGACCACATGGTAAGGGCGCGGAAACCGCGCCCCTACGGTTTTGCGGTCTACGCAAATGAATATTGCGCTCCGCAGCCCTACCGAAACCACGGCATACTTGACTATTTCTGTCAATGCGATCGTCCTAAACGTGGGCGAACTTCGGCTTCATGCCGTGTGTTTGGGTAGCTTGTCTACTTAAACTTTCATTTAAACGGATTCAGAATTTCTAATTGACCATCTACTACTAACCCATCCTGCATATCTTCAGAATAGAGAATACTTGCTCCCCCAGCTAAAGCACAAGCAACAATTAAACTATCCCAAAAAGAGAAATTATATCTACTCCGAAGTCTAGAAGAGTTCACAAAAATATCGCGATTAAATGTAATAATGTAGCAACCTTCATAAAATGACCGAATGAAGAAGGGGAAAGGGGAAAGGAGAAAGGGGAAAAGGAATAGATCAGGGTACAAGCCCCTAAATTCATTTATGAAAAAAGAAAAAATATGTATTTCGCTCCGCGTAGCGCCAGAAATACTACTTCCATATTACAAGCCCCTAACTTTAGTTATGGGGTTTCCCTTTCCCCTTTTCCCTTTCCCCTTTTTCCCGCTGTTTCTTGACTCTATTAACTTCACGATCTGCTGCTCACTGAAAGAAGATTTTTTAATTAGATTTAGAAACACTTCGTTAATAACTTGTGTGCTAATGATGACCCCTTCAGCATTCACTAGGCGACAAGCTATATTATGTTTGTTAATATCTTGATTATGTGCCATAGCATAAATCCAGATATTAGAATCTAGAAAATAGCCATTTTCATAACTTGCGGTCATAAATCTCTTCTCGTTTCAAAGGTGGCCATTCAAACTCAACCGGATGCTGCATGAGTTCGGCAATAATACCAACTGCTGCTGTTTTTTTAACTTTTTTCATCACAATTACTTTGACAGACTCTCCATTTAGTTCTCCTTTATACATTTCGGGAATTTGAATTACACCATTCTTGACAATACCTTGAAACTCTACTACTTCCATCTGCATAATCTAACCTCCAACAGATAAATTAGATAACCAATACAAAGATTGCCATTTTAATTAAATATAGCAAATAACCGCGATTGAATCACCCCATCTTTTCATCACTATTCAACGCTGCAATTAACTCAAACTTCAACTTACTCATCAACTCAATCAGAGTCATGTTGTCGAAGGCTGAAATGACTTCGCTGTCTTGTTCTTGTGTACCAATGTAGGTGTCAACGCAATACGGTTCGGATAAGACTTGATCCCCCCAACACGAATTAAAAAGTTCTGCTTATTTCCCCCCTTTTTAATTCGTGTTAGTTCTGATCTTCCAAGGATGAACATGCTTAACCGAACCGTATTGGGTGTCAACGTTAGTAACGTTGAGAGAAGTCTTCTAAATAGGGACTTACAAGTACGCTGCGTCTTTGAACTTTCTTTATATTTATTTGATAGTATAAAAACTCTGGGTCTACGATTTACCAGTTATGAGTCAAGAAAAACAACAACAAATGCAATTATTACAACAATTACAACAACAAGAAGGTGGCGGAGGAGAACAACTGCCAGATGAACAACAAAATTATCCTTAATTGACCTGATAAAGTTCAATTATGCGAGTTAAAATACCAAGAATTTTATCAACAGGCGGTAAAGGATACTCTACAAGGTCGATAAAAACCTGAGTACCATCTAGTGAAAGAAAACGCCATTGAGTACCTGTTGTTACCACCCCATGAATAACATGTGTATTGCTTTCTGATTTGTTAAATATTTGTGCTGCCACCATTTCCGCAATACATTGTCCTAATGCTGTTTTCAAATCTCCTTTTTTTACCTCTACTATAACAATAACAGGTAGCTTTATTTCTGACTGTACTGAAGTACCTCCAATTAAAAAATCACAAACGCCATTTAAACCAAGAGTCGGATCTACATCAAAACTTTCTCCTGAAAATAAACTAATTTTTCTTTGAAAGTTTTTGCGTATTTCTACTAATATGGGACTAATTATAAGTTCTGAGCGAGCTTTTTCACTTCCTGTGGCGATCGCCAGTGGCAAATTTTCAGCTAAAATTTCGGACAAAACAAGACTGGGCGGAATAAGGGGCGCTTCTTGAAACAACAAAGTGACTTGTTCTATTATTGACAAATCAAATGCCCTTGTTGCTTTGGTAATAGTTGTAAAGTCGCTGTAAGCCATAGTGTTTAAGGAGACACAGGGGTATAAGCCATTCTGCTTTTTTATGCAACAAAGTTATACTTGAATATTATGACTTTGAATAATAAAAGTTAAAATTCCTAGAATTTTATTAACAGGTGGTAAAGGATACTCTGCAAGATCTATAAAAACTTCTTTATCTTTTAAAGAAATAAAACGCCATTGAGTACCTGTTGTTACTACTCCATGAATAATATCCGTAATATTTGATTTATTAAATATTTGTGCTGCAACCATTTCAGCAATACACTGTCCTAACCCTGTTTTTAGATCTCCTTTTTTGGCTTCTACTATAACCATTACAGGTAAATTAATCTTTGATTGAATTGGATTACCACTAATTAAAAAATCACAAACTCCATTCAACCCAAGACTCGGATCTACGTCAAAAGTTTCTCCTGAGAAAATCGCAATTTTTCTATTAAAATTTTTGCGTATTTCTACTAATATTGGGTTAATTATAAATTCTGAACGCGCTTTCTCACTTCCTGTGGCGATCGCCAGTGGTAAATTTTCATTTAACGTTTCTGATAAAATGAAACTGGGTTCGACCGTAGGTGCTTCATCAAAAAATAAATGAACTTGTTCTATTATTGATAAATTAAATGCCGAAACCGCTTTGTCAATAGTTGTAAAATCACTATAAGCCATAAAATCCGGGAACTCTCAACAGGGAAGGCTTAACAGGGGAATACAAGAATTATAAGGTTTAGGGCAGTCCCTTTTCAAATCCTCCAAGTATTAAGGTATCACGTCTTGAATCATCCAGAGGAGAAAACCAAGAACTTTATCGGGTGGCGGTAGAGTGTAGTCTGTGAAATCTATCTCCACTGTTTGATCTGTTAGTTTAAGGAAACGCCATAAAGTTCCATTTGTGACAACACCATAAACAACTGCTGAGCGATTTTCTTGTATCTGATTAAATCTTTGGGCTGCAATCATCTCCGCAATACATTGACCAATCCCTACCTTCAAATCTCCTTTTTTTGCCTCTACAAGCATTAGTACCGGAAATTCAATGTCCATTTGTTCTTGTGAACCGCTAATCAAAAAATCACAAACCCCATTTAACCCCACACTTTCATCTACGTTGAACTCTTCACCGGAAAATAAACTGACCCGACTCTGAAGAATACTACGAACTTCTATTAATATAGGCATTATTATGCCTTCCGATCTGACTTTTTCTGTACTAACTGCGATCGCCAGTGGGATTGTTTCGCGCAAATAATTCGTTAAAGTATCTGTCGGTATAATTGGGTCGATATCAGGTAAAAAGCGACTTCCTTCTACTGTCTGAATTCCAAAAGCTTTTTTGACTAGCCCAATTGTTGTAAATTGACTGTAAGGCATATATTTGTCGTCTTATGTGCTGATTAATACATGTTATCTGTAAATAAAAATGTATAATCTAATTTTACAGCGAATATTAGTCGGGTAGACCACAATATAACCCTTCGGGTGACGCTCCTTCTCCCAATTCCTCGCCGCTGCGCGAACGTCGCTAACGCCAGATCCGATTGGGAGTGAAACAAGCTGCAAGGGCTGGACTCACCGTAGGGGCGCGGTTTGGTCGCCCTGACAATGTGGCGCGGGTTCAATTGAAAACTGCTGTAATAAATGTTGACCAAGAAAGGCAGACGGCAGCTATGCTGCTATGCTGAAGCAAAGAAAGTGTAATGTGCCCGATGTCACTGGGTTTAAAGCCCCTTGACTGCCCCCCAACGCTCTTGCTGCTACGGGATTTATTTATGAAATGAATTCGTGAGGTCATCCATCTCAATTTTTGTGGTTAGTCTTGTAATCTAACGAGCGCGGAGGGATTTGAACCCCCGACCAACAGAACCGGAATCTGTTGCTCTATCCACTGAGCTACGCGCCCACAATTTTCCATAGTATAACACTTTTATGAGGAAATTTGCATAGCAGAAACCCGGTTTCTTCAAGAAACCGGGTTTCTAGTACATGACGGCGGAAATAAAGTTACCAAAAGAAATTGCTAGAAAGCCTGCAATCCAAGCTTTTTTAATTTTTAATTTTTAATTCCGCTACGCGGTACTAGGTTAAAGGAAACCCATAGGGTCTACTGGTTCGCCATCCCGACGAACTTCAAAGTGAAGATGGGGACCTGTGGATAGACCTGAGGAACCCACAGCAGCGATCGCACCTCCGCGTTGCACTGTTTGTCCTTCAGAAACATACAACTCGCTCGTATGACCGTAAAGGGTAGTAATACCTTTGCCGTGGTTGATAATTACAGCGTTGCCGTAACCGCCGTACCATCCGGCAAAAATCACTGTTCCAGAATCGGCGGCACGAATTGTACTACCATAGCTGGCGGCAAAATCCAAACCTGCATGAAAGCGGCGATCGCCAAGAATTGGGTGCATCCGCCAACCAAAAGGACTGCTGGTGGGAGCATCACTGGGATATGCAAACATACCAGTTCCGTGAACGATGATACTTTTACTTTTGTTTGCTTCTTCTGCCGCTTCTTCTGCCGCTTTTAATTCTGCTACCTTCTTTTGAATCAACAGACTCAACGATTGTGAATCTTCCTCGAGTTGAGTTTGCGCTGCTTCTAAGGCAAGGCGATCGCTATTTAAACGCCCAATCAACTGCGACTGCAACTGTGCTTGACCTTGATAATCGGCGCGTTGTGCCAGCAGTTGCTGACGAATCAGGTCCATCTCATTTTTTTGCTGTTCGATGGCTACTTTTTGCTTGTTAATCCGGTTGGCTTCGGCAACAAGTTTTGCCAAGACTTGCTGGTCGTTTTGGTAAACTAACTTTAACTGACGACGGCGGTCTAAAAAATCACTAAGATTTTGGCTTTGCAGCAAAACTGCCCATCCTTGATGAAGGCGCGATCGTTGGAGAAAGCGCAGTCGGGCAATTGTTGCTGCTTGACGCGCTTGGTAGGAATCACGAGCCACAGCTAAATCAGCTACTAAGTGCTGGAGGCGTTCGGTTGCCAATCGCAATCGCAATTCGCTGTCTTGAATGTGAGTGTCAGTAGTTTGCAAGTTTTGCTGTAAGCCGTTCAAGTTGTCTTGTACTGCTTTTTGCAAATTGGATAAGCGATCGCGCTCTTTAATCACACCTGTTCGCTGTTGGTTAACCTCTTGTTGCTGCTGGCGCAATGTGTCAACTGAATGAGATGCGTCTTGTCGTTCTGCATGAACTGGCAATGCTGGGATCAATGCAAACATTATGCACAAAATACAGCAAAATGCAAGACCTGCGTCAGGAAATTTTCTTTGTCTTTTCAAGAATAACGCTCTCATGTTGTTAGATTTGGCAAAGCGAAAGCGAGAAACACCACTCCTTCTTGTTCCCAATTTACTCACTGACTCGCACAATTTGTTCGCCAGATACTAACACAAAGTTCCAACCATGTCAGCATTGACAAGAGATAAATCGTATATGCGAGGTTGTATGAGTACAAGCAGAGCAATTCTCTTGATTGCCTTAATTATTCCAGGCTTACTGTTAGCAGGATCGTCAATTTACTCGTTCAACGCTGATTACGCGGAACTTGCAAGAACTGAAAGGTATATAGAAAGGCTAGTAAGTGATGGAAGAACTAATGATAGGCAGTTGAACCTTGCCTATCATCGCAGTTTCGTTCATCGCATGAATGCATTTGCCAATGGAACTTGGGGATTTATCGGTGCCACTATTGCCGCAATAGGTGTACATGGGATAGCAACTACTAAAGATGAGATATTCCAAGACCATCGGACAAAATAATTCGTAATTGAGGAGAGAATTAATTACGAATTCCGAATTACGAATTCCCCTAGGTCAGCCAAAGCGCGATCGCGGTAACGTCCGTAACGCTCCGGTTTGTTCTTGATTTTCTCACCCAGATCTGGCAAAATGCCAAAGTTGGCGGGCATGGGTTGGAAGTGCTTGGGCGAAGCCGAACTAATAAATTCAAACAGCGCCCCCATCATCGTTGTGACTGGTAGGGTCAAGGGTTCTTTACCCAAAGCCATCCGTGCGGCATTTGTGCCTGCCAACCAGCCACCCGCAGATGCTGCTGTGTAGCTTTCAGTACCAATTAATTGCCCAGCACCTAGTAACGTCGGGCGTTGCTTAAATTGCAAAGTCGGAAACATTAACTGGGGAGCATTGACAAAAGTGTTGCGGTGCATGACTCCCAGCCGCACAAATTCAGCATTTTCCAAACCAGGTATCATCTGGAAGACTCGCTTTTGCTCACTCCAACGCAGGTTAGTTTGGAATCCTACCATGTTCCAAAGTTGACCTGCTTTATCTTCTTGCCGTAACTGTATTACGGCGTAGGGACGTTCCCCAGTGCGACTATCTGACAACCCCACTGGCTTGAGGGGACCATAGCGCATCGTGTCTTCTCCCCGCCGTGCTAACTCTTCAATTGGTAGACAGGCTTCAAAAAACTTCGCCGTTTCTCGCTCAAAATCCTTCAATTCCACTTGTTCCGCTACACAAAGTTCTTGCCGAAACCGCAGGTACTGCTCTTTATTCATTGGACAGTTAAGATAAGCGGCTTCGCCCTTGTCGTAGCGAGAAGCAAGAAAAGCGATGTCCCGATTCAGCGATTCTCCTACGACGATGGGGCTAGCAGCATCGAAAAAGCTGAGGTATTCCATCCCTGTAAAGCGACGCAAATCTTCCGCCAAGTCAGGGCTAGTTAAAGGACCAGTAGCTAAAACTACTATTCCTTCAGGGATAGCACGTACTTCTTCTCGGCGGAGTTCAATTAAGGGATGGCGAGAAAGGGTTTCGGTCAAGTCTTGGCTAAATTGTCCTCTATCTACTGCTAGTGCGCCACCTGCGGGGACGGCGTGTTCATCAGCTTTCCCAATGACGATGGAACCGAGTTGGCGCAATTCTTCATGCAAAAGACCAGCAGCGCGATCACTTGCCATCGCTCCAAAGGAATTACTACACACTAATTCTGCCAAATGTTCTGTATGATGAGCAGGACTGAAGCGTCTGGGACGCATTTCATGCAGAACTACTGGCACTCCAGCAGAGGCTATTTGCCACGCTGCTTCTGTCCCAGCAAGTCCACCGCCAATAACGTGAATCGGTTGTTGTTCCATAAGGTAATAGCCAAACTGCTGGAGTGCGCATATCACCAATCATAGATGATACTTTGGCAAATCAGAGGTATTATAGCAATCCTATTTGGATTGTGAACTTCCGTTGCCTCAGAAACCCGGTTTCTTAAAGAAACCGGGTTTCTCTGCGTTTACGAATCATTTAGGATTGCTATAGCCTAACTGATATCTTGCACTATTCTCAACAAGACCAAAAAAACCGGGAAATAACAAACCCTGAGTGCATAACTTTATGATATCCGATCCCTATAAAGAAGACACGAAGGTTAGCTCTTTAAGCTTAACTGACCTTCAGTAAACAGGGATGACTTAACGCACATAATCAAATTTTTGTCAATGCGTAAGTCCTAATAATGACGATAGCCACAAGCAAAAACCGTACTTTGTTAAATCAATGAAATGGATATTAACAATTGCTCTGATTTTGAGCAGCACCACGAGTGCGCAACTACTGGTAAAAGCCCAAACTAAACAGCCTCAACAAAATACCTCTCGACCAGTTTTTGTTTGGCCAAAAACACCCGCGCGGTTAAGTCCTGTATCTGGGCGCAGAGCCGGAATGGGTAGCCGGGATAATTGTCCTGCAGTTGCAAATGCACTAACTGCCTTGATACCGTTACAAGAGGAACAGAGGGTTAGCAAACAGACAGACAAATCAATTTCGGGAATTGTCGAGGGGCTAACTACCTCTGAACGACCAACTTTTTGGTTTTACATTCCCTACACCAAAGATTTAACAGCTAGTGCTGAGTTTGTCTTACAAGATAGTGCGGGAAACGATATTTATCAAAAGGCGATCGCACTAAGAGCAAAGCCGGGAGTCATAGATGTTTCTCTTCCATCTACTGTTGCATCATTACAAGTGGGTAAAACATATCGTTGGTACTTAAAAGTCCGTTGCAATCAGCAACAGACAGCGAGTGTTCCTATCTATGTAGAAGGAGATATTCGGAGAGTTAATTTGGATTCTAGTGTCATGCAGCAGCTGCAAACAGCAGTTGATCCCCGACAAAAGGTTAAAATCTATGCTGCTAATGGTATTTGGGTCGATGCTCTGAGTATGCTGGCACAACTGCGCCTGCAGAATCCTACTGATGCATCTCTTGCTGCCGATTGGCAAAGTTTATTACACTCAGTCAATTTAGATAATTTTGCTACCGCTCCTCTGGTGAACTAATATAGCAGTCCTAAATCACTTGTGAAAATACAAAGATTCAGAAACCCGGTTTCTTTAAGAAACCGGGTTTCTCCCAGGAACGCGAATCATTTAGGATCGCTATAGTAATGATTTTTTACAGCCAATTACCAATTAGCACGTAGGGTGCCCAGTAAAGAGGACGAGTGTATTCAGAGCCGAACAGCAGCTTTAATTGAGCAAGACGTAAAGCTTCTGCCGTAGTTTTGCCAATTGTTAACTGATGGTAGAATTGACTAATCTCTGGGCAATTTCACAAAGCAATCACCTCGTCTCGGACAATATGTAGGCGGATGAGTTTGGGACGGCTCTGCTCATCAAGATAATGACACTGCACTGCATCTCGCACCATTTCCCGCAACGAAATCAAGTCATCCGCTTGTGTGAAAATGGACTCACCAAGCGCTCTTGCATTGTAGCCACCGTCTAGGTCATCTTCAACCAAAAAAACAATTTCACTCATACGCTACTGGTAAAATGCCTTGTCATCTAAGTTAACAGATACAAATTGCCCTTTTGAAATAACGATAGTGTAGCTCTCATTATGCTTGATTTGAACGCTTAGCAAGATATTCATCCATATTCATATACTCACCAACTGTATACTCAGCACGAACTGCTCGAATTTCTGCCTTTGTTTGTGCATCGTCTGAGTACAGCGCTTCTTCGGCTTCAAAAATTTGTTGCTCAATTATCTCTTGAAGTTGATGTTTTTCTTCTAAATTAAGGAAAGATATTGCTTCTGCTAAAACTTCTAATGAGAGTTGTATTTTAACAATAGCTGGCATGTTTCTCCAATTGATTTTGTGGTTTTTTGCATTTTTATACTATCATGCTTATTTTAACATTTCTTTACATAGTTTGGTTGACGATCGCCTACTTACTTAGTGCTTTCTAGCTAACAGTGAAACCACCCATCAAATCTATTACTGAGATACAGGACAAGAGGTAGGTGTTTGCCATCGGCTGTGGGGGTTGACACCTGGAGTTTGCGCTACCAGTTCTATATTTCCATTGCGATCAACTACCCAACCAGTAGCTTCCACAATTTGATTTTTTGCAGTAGCAACTTTAGGAGTGGTTGGAACTGGTATTGGTTGAAGTTGAATATTTGTTGTGGCTGAGTTTTCGGGTTTCGCTCTCAATCTCACCCAAGCTGATAGAGTACTGGAGTCAAGTAATGGCTCAGTGGGACTCATAGGTAGTCCGCCGCGTCCTGTTGACACAAAAGTATTCTGGAATTGCCGAGTTCCAGGAGTGCAAGCGGTGGAAATTTGCTTTTGAGCATTAACGAGATTTATTGGGAGTTGGACTAAGCCGCGAGTGGGGTCAATATCAAGTGTGTTAATTTGCACGATGCCACTGAATTGCGGACCAAGGGCAGAACTAGCCGTAATGTCGCTCTCTGATGTGTCTTGTTGTCGAAACTGAATACCAAAGATACCTTTAGTACTTATGTTGACACGACCTCCAAAGTTTTCTTGTGCATTAGCTCTGATATCACTATCTTCCTCTGGGATAGCAACTAGATTGTTAGTATTAATGGTAATATTGCCTCCTGTTGCTGTACCAGTGGCATTGGTAGTAATCGTGCTACCACGACGCAACAGCAAAAAATCACGAGCGTTCAGGTTGATATTTCCCTGCCCTGCTCTAGTATCAGCGCCAATATTGGCTTTGTTGTCCAAACGAATAGAGCCAGCCTTCACCTCCACGTTACCAGCCGCACCAATTCCACCACTGTCAGCATTCACAACAGCACCATTGATGATCGAAAGTGCCTCAGTGTTGAGATTAATCAACCCTCCATTACCAATAGCTCCAGGGTTTACACCGGTAGCTATCTGACTGCCAGTACCATCCACTTTAATAGTATCGTGGGCAGTAATATTGATATTGCCTGCATTTCCTTGGTTTTCTGTGTTAGAAGTCAATCGAGCACCATTGATAACCGAGAGAGATCTGCTGTTGATAATGATGTTACCTGCATTGCCCACCCCCTTGTCGAAAGCCACAAGGCTGAATAGATCACTGCCTTTACCATCAAACGAGACGTTCTTACCAGCTGCGATCATTATATTGCCCGCATCCCCCTCTCCAAAAGTGGCGGACACCAGTTGACCTATATCCTTATCGGCAACATCTGAAGGGATACCCGTCACTAAGACAGACCCATCAGTGGTAATGTGAATATCGCCAGCCCTACCTATCCCTCCTTTTTCCAACCTGCTAAATGCAAACCCACCATCAAATAAAACTAAATCGCGGGCTTTGATGGTAATATCGCCCGCCCGACCCCTTCCGCCGAAAGTAGTGCTGGAATTAAGTTCAGAAGAATTAGCAACGGTGAGCGACCCAGTGTCGATGCTAATGCCACCACTGTTGCCCACCCCTGGGATAAAGTATTCAAGTCCTTTATATGTAAATTCACTATCACTTACATTACTGCTGACAAGGCTGTTGTCAACGGTCACAGATCCAGGGGCATCAATCTTCACGCCGCCCCCATTCCCTTGTCCATAGGTACTGGCAGACAGTTGAGCATTATTAGTTAAGGAAAACGAACCAGAGGAGATATTAATGTTTCCCCCGTTGCCCACTGCAAATAATCCCACATCATTGAAAACATAGCTTCCTACAACTTTTATTTCCCCTATGGCATTGAGCGTAACATCTCCTGCCTGACTACCAACTGACCGTAAGCCTTGCCCAATACCAGCACTCAGTACGCTTCCGCCCGAAACTTCTAAATTGCGGGCGTTGACTGCAATGCTACCACCACCAGCAGCTTCTACATATACACCAGCGCCATTAGTCAAAGATATATCTGCTCGTGTACTAGAAGCAGGAAAGTCCAAGCTTAATTTATCGCCATCCACATTTAGGCCCACAGTTCCAGGGGCTGCCAATCCTCCCAACTCGACTCGACCACCATAAGCATTCAATTGACCACCATCCATGTTGACATTGCCGCCTACTAGCAGCAAACTCCTATTGAAAAGGAAATTTAGCTTGAAATCCTCAATTAAGGGTATAGGTGTCAGCAAAATCAACTTATGCACAAGCGAGGATACTAGTACCGCTCCCTTGGAATTAAAAATCGCGAAGCGTTGCGAGCGAAGCGAAGCAATCTAAAAATTAAAAAAGCTGGAGTTGCAGGCTTTCTAGTAATTCCGAATGGTAGCTTTATTTCCGCGCCCCGTGTACTAGGTTGGTTTCCAAAGCAAGAAACTGCGAATTTCTTAAGCAAGAGCGCTTGCCCTATAATATCAAGTCCCGTTAATTAGTTATCAAAAGTCCGCCGCGATCGCAAGCGTTGTGGAGCGTTCGCGCAGCGTGTCCCAAAGGGACTCAGCAATTGCTCTCGCTATGTTACTGTCAGAAAGAATAGCTTCAGTGTGACGACTCCACACACCTCCCCTTCGGGGTAGGTGTGGGCTTCTTAAGAAATTAGGAAGCACCTAAAACGGGGCTGGGGCATGTCGTTCGTCAATCTAATATTGAATCTCGAATAAGTACTCGTCGTTCAAGCTACGCTGAATCCAGTATATTGCCCCTATCGTACATGTTCCATCGTGTTTAAACAACTTGTTGACAAGGTTCCCCGTAACGGAGGTAATAGCAAAGTAATGCTAACTACATTGACTGACTTCATTAAGACGCATATTTTAAAACGCCGCCCGACTTGGCGCAAATTGCAGTCACAAGGAATAGCGATCGCCAACTTGGATTACTTTGGCGATCCGCAGACGTTCCAGCAAACAGCATTGCAGAATGAATACATCAATAAAGATACTCCGGAACAAATTTGGACAAATCTACTCCAGTTATGTTTAGAGTTGAAAGTGCCACGAGCCGCAGAAACAATTGAGAGATATAGACAGCGCCACTTTGGCGTTAACTCCGGGACGACTAGCATAAACCAAAGACCGCAGTTGACAGATGATGTTCCGTATTCACATGACGAAATATTTCATAACATGATCGCCCCCCGTATAATTGCCGGGAAGTTATATCCTGTTTTGCATCCCAAGACTGTTGTTGATGTAGGCTGCGGTTTGGGCACATTTCTTCGTGCGTTTAAAGAGTTAGGGGTAGAGACTATTCTTGGCATTGATGGTGAATGGGTTGACAGGAAACTATTGTCACAACATATTTCCTTATCCGAGTTCAAACCCGCAGATCTCCAGGCAGGCTTTTCTGTTAATGCCAGATTCGATTTGGTAATTTCATTGGAAGTTGCAGAACATTTGCGCTCCGAATCGGCGGAGAGGTTTGTGAAGAATCTCGTTGCGCTTGGTGACGTAATATTGTTTTCAGCGGCAACGCCGATCACCTGGTATGATTCGTCACATCTGAATAACCAGTGGCCCGACTATTGGAGTGACAGATTTGCGGCACACGGTTATTTGATGCAGGATGTTCTTAGGCATATATTTCACAATAATCACGATGTGTGTTCATGGTATAGAACGAATATGTTCTTGGTTACTAAAGGCAAGAATGAACAATTGAGCAGAAAACTATTGCAGATTTCGCCGTCAAACGTAGATGCAATGAAGACAGGGGACACATTCTATCCAATACTATCTGTACGAAGTGCAAGCTAGCATCAAGTTAATTTTTGTGCTTTGAACTAAAAAATGAGAAAAATTCTGAACCATAAACAGAGCCATTGGCAACGCAATTTCGTACTAGAGCGCCAATAAAGTTTCTGGAATCGTCCCTTCGAGTCTACGCACAGCAACTTTTATACTACGAGGAAATTTTCCCCCCACTAGACGAACACAGCGCTTGCTCTATAATATCAAGTCCCGTTTATCACATCTTGCACCAGTTGCAATAACGCTATTTTTGTAGGGTGGGCATCGCCCACCATTGACCGAACGGTCCGATTTTTGCGTTGGTGGGCAGTGCCCACCCTACACGAACTATCGAATGGTGCAAGATATCAGGGACGATCGCCTACTTACTTAGTGCTTTCTAGCTAACAGTGAAAGTACCCATCAAATCTATTACTGAGATACAGGACAAGAGGCTGGTGTTTGCCATCGGCTGTGGGGGTTGACACCTGGAGTTTGTGCTACCAGTTCTATATTTCCATTGCGATCGACTACCCAACCAGTAGCTTCTACAATTTGATTTTTTGCAGTAGCAACTTTGGGAGTGGTTGAGACTGTTGTTGGTTGAAGTTGAATATTTGTTGTGGCTGAGTTTTCGGGTTTCGCTCTCAATCTCACCCAAGCTGAGAGAGTACTGGAGTCAAGTAATGGTTCAGTGGGACTCATGGGTAATCCGCCGCGTCCTGTTGACACAAAAGTATTCTGGAATTCTCGACTTCCGGGAGTGCAGGCGGTGGAAATTTGCCGCGAGACATCAACTAGATTAATTGGGAGTTCGACTAAGCCGCGAGTGGGGTCGAGATCGGGTGTGGTGATTTCTACAGTGCCACTTAAATCAGGAGTTTTCCCAAAAGCGGTGATGTCACTTTTTGGTGTAAGTTGGTTTTGAGGCTGGATGCCAAAGACTCGTTTGGCGTTAATTGTAATCTGACCGCCACGAGAATCAACAGAATTGGCGGTGATATCGCTATTTTCCTTGGGAACGGCGACAATGAAGCCATTTTTGGCAT
Organism: uncultured bacterium; assembly: GCA_964246695.1. GTDB lineage: Bacteria > Cyanobacteriota > Cyanobacteriia > Cyanobacteriales > Nostocaceae > Stigonema. Next base: position 8,214 of record CAXTSI010000069.1, on the reverse strand, counting down.
CGATTATGATGTTGCCACCAGTGACATTGCTTCCAGAGGCGTTCGTGGTGATGCTACTTCCACGGGGCAGGACTAACAGGGGAGAACTCAGGTTGATATCCCCCCCACCTCGAGAGGTATCAGCGCTGATTTTTGCTTGGTTGTCCAGACGGATAGAACGAGCATTTACTTTCAGGTTGCCTGCCGTTCCATTGCCTTCACTGGTGCTGGATACTTCAGCGCCATTGATGACTCTGAGCAAGCCAGTTGTAATGTCAATGTTGCCCCCATTGCCTGTTGCTCCCTCATCCACCGAGCTCAAAGCCGCACTGGCAAACCCATCTCTACCCACTCCATTAAAGAAGACAAAGTCGGTGGCAGTAATGCTCACTTTTCCGGCATTTCCCTGTCCACGGGTACTGGCAAGCAGTTGAGCTCCATTGGTTAAGGAGAGCGATCGCGTAGTAATGTTGATGTCATTTGCATTGCCTATCCCTTCTGGGGACACAAGGCTGTATGCACCACTCGATTTTCCATTGCTGCCCACGCCATCAAAAGAGACAAAATCAGTGGTATTAATGTTTATGCTCCCAGCCTTTCCTCTTCCGTTGGTATCGGTAGCCAAGCGAGCGCCGTTAGTGACTGTAAACGTTTTTGCACTGATATTAATGTTACCTCCATCACCAGGGTCTCCTGTTGCGACTTCGCTGTAAAGCCCACCCGGGAATGCTTTTTTATTCACCCCACTTAAGGTGACAGAATCAGTAGCAGTAATCGTCACATTGCCTGAATTTCCCTTTCCCAAAGTGCTTGCTGCCAGATAAGACCCATCAGCAACAACCAACGAGCCGGTCCTGATGTCGATATCGCCCCCTTTACCAATTGCCTGACGCTGCACCAGACTGTATGCACCTCCCTCAGTCAAAAAAGAGACGGTATCCCGTGCCTTAATCCTGATATTGCCTCCATTCCCGAATCCGAAGGTGTCACTACTAAGAATTGAGCCACTAGCGATGGAGAGGGAGCCTGTGGTGATGTTAATGTTACCCGCTTTGCCGACGATTTCCCCTCCTAGCTGACTGAATATATAACTTTCATTAGACAAGGAGACGGTATCGCGGGCCTCTATGCTCACATTACCTGCATTTCCCTGTTTCCCATAACTGTTGACCAAAAATTGAGCGTTGTTGGCGAGTTCGAGTGAGCCTGTGGTGATGCTAACGGTACCGCCATTACCTACCCCTACACCATATTTGTCCAAGCCGACGCTGCTGCTAGCATTCCCACGGTCGAACCGTATAGAATCGCTAGCCTCAATAATCACATGGCCTGCATCTCCTTCACCCAGAGTGTTTGCTGTGAGAAACGACCCATTGGTAACGGAAACTGACCTTGCTTGAATCCGAATATCCTTCCCATTTCCAACGGCGTTTGGTTCCACAGTGCTAAAGGCAGCCCCACGATTTTGAAAGGAGACAGTATCACGAGCCTGTATGTTGACACTACCCGCATTACCCTTTCCAATGGTACTGGCACTAAGTTGGGAGTTATTGATGACTGAAAGTAAACCTGTGGTGATGCTAACGGTACCACCATCGCCCGCACCTCCTTGTACTTGGCTAAAAGCAAAAGAATCATTAATAAACTCGACCCTATTGCGAGCCTCAATCGTCAAGTTGCCCGAATTTCCCCGACCTAATGTGCTAACTTTTAATTGAGAGCCATTGGCAACCGAGACAGACCCTGCCTGAATTTCGAGATTTCCGCCATTGCCCACAGCAACTGATTCCACAGTACTCAAACCAAAACTTCCGTTAATGAAGGTGACTTGCTCAAGTGCTTCAATTTTCAGATTTCCAGCATTACCCTGACCAAAGGTGCTGGCTTCAACTCTAGCGCCATTGTTGACAGCTAGTGACCCAGTTTTGATATTGATGTCACCACTGTTACCCACAGCAGTAGGTTGCACCAAATTGGAAATGATGCTCTGCTCATTTAGGTTTATTGTCCCTGTTGCACTAATTTCTATATTTCCTGCCGGGGTGTCAACAGAACCACTACCTGAAGCGATTCCCGTTTCGAGCTTACTTGCTGCTTCCATACTCAAGTTCTGAGCATTGATGGCAATACTACCACCACCAGAGGCGCGGACATTCACTTCAGCCTGATTGGTAAGAGACACATCGGCTCGTGGCACTCCTTGTGGAAAACTCAAACCAAAAGACTCACCGTTAGCAACAAGCCCGACGGCATCTTCTCCTGCTACACCTCCCAACTCCACACGCCCCCCTGGAGCCAAGAGGAGTCCACTATCCATGCTCACATTGCCACCTAAAAGTGCTAAGGTCTTACCAGGATTCACCTGTAGACTAGACCTCTGTATCTGAACACTCCCAGCATTGCTCCCGTATTGCAAGCCAATAGGAACACTTACAGTCAGCAGCGGTGTAGTTGGCGGTGAAGTTGCGCTGAAAAATGTGCCATCAGCAAATTTTAGACCACTTGCCGTACTTGCTAAAAAAGACCCTCCAATCTTCAGCGAGGCATTGGAACCAAAGATCATACCATTGGGATTAATCAGAAACAGGTTAGCTTTGCCGTTAGCACGAATTAACCCATCAATATCTGAAAAGGATTTACCCGTTACCCGACTAATAATGTTTTGAATATCTGTAGCATTATTGAAAAAAGCTGTTGAGCCATTGGGAACAGAGAACTCAGAGAAGCTGTGGAACAGATTAGCGCCTCTTGTGGTTCCGCCGGAAATGATTCTAGTATTGCCTTCTAATCTCACGTTGGAATTATTTGGGAGAGTGCGATCTGGCGTAATTTGGGCAATCGAGCTATTTGCTCCCAAAGCGATCGCACTCCCAATCGCAATTCCTAGATGCCACCAGTACAAACGCATAGAGCCGAAAGACATTGCACTCTCCTATTGAAAAGGAAATTTAGCTTGGAATCCTCAATTAAGGGTATAGGTGTCAGCAAAATCAACTTATGCACAAGCCAATACTGCAAGGGCTGAGATAAATTATCAACCGTCAACCTATGTAGAACGCCGCGCGTTCTACACCGATTTAATTCCCACCACAAATCCAAAACCTACGTAGTATTGATGCACAAGCGAGGATACTAGGTTGGTTTCCAAAGCAAGAAACTGGGAATTTCTTAAGCAAGAGCGCTTGCCCTATAATATCAAGTCCCGTTAATTAGTTATCAAAAGTCCGCCGCGATCGCAAGCGTTGTGGAGAGTTCGCACAGCGTGTCCCTTTGGGACTCAGCAATCGCTCTCGCATAGTTTGAGCGCCTCCTTAAAATTGCGAATGCTGCGTTGAAAGCTCAATAATTATACTTAAGAGGGAACAGGGAACAGGGAACGGGGAACAGGGAAATCCCCATACTTAAAAGCAGGGGATTTGTATTAGGACTTACGCACTATACAAATTAAGCATCATATGTATTACGGAATTCGGTCGTTTCAGACGGACGAGCGAACACATAAAGGTGCAAGCCCCACATTGTCAGGGCGGGGGTACCCCGCCCCTACGGTCATATTGTGGTCTACTTGTTGCGGGACTCATCCGAATTTGCGAATGCTGCGTTGAAAGCTCAATAATTATACGTGATTTTCCTCCGCCAATCAAGACTCCGCCTTGCTTAGCGCCTATCCAGAGTCCTAAGAGCGGCTCCAGATAGTGAATAAACCAATCTCACTGCTACCAATTAAGAATCAGTAAGGTTAGCAAGCTGAAAACAACTCTGATTTCCGACAGTGAATAAAATTCAATCACTGCTACCAATTAAGAATCAGAGTCAAGGCAAACATGCGATTACCTTCAGTTCAAACACAATCTGAAACTCAGGAGAAAAAGAATGTCTAACATCAACAACCAAACCCAAGACCTTTACAGCATCGAAGCTGTGCAAGACCTTTCCCATGAAACTGCTGCTGCTGTTTCTGGCGGTGCTGCATTGGAACTCTACGATGACAGCAATTTTAGGAAGCTGTTAGTGCAGACAAACGATGGTACTGCAAATGTGGGCGAGCGCGTAAATGACCGTATTACCTCGATTGTAGTCAACGAGGGTGTTTGGAGATTCTACACAGATTCTCAATTTCGGGGTGTTTCTGCCGATTTGGGACCAGGACGTTATCCAAATATTGGTCTCGGTATAATTCCTAATGATTCAATCTCATCCTTCCGGAGGATCGGGTAGGTTGATCTAACACTTTCAACGATCCGATCTCATCTATTGTGATTGTTGAAACTTAAGTCCTGAAAACCAAAAGAGAAAAAGCGCTCTCACCTTCGCTTTTAGCTGAGTAACGCTTTTTCTCCCAGTTCCTAGGGGCGAGGTTGCTTTCGCCCCTTATTTTTTCATAGATATTTAATTTTACCATGAGATATCAGGTTGTTCTCCAACACAGTGAAGAAGACTGTGGTGCTGCAAGCCTTGCCACAGTTACCAAACACTACGGACGCACCTTTACCCTCAACCGCGTGCGAGAAGCAGTGGGCACAGGTTCGCGGGGAACCACACTACTAGGTTTGAGACGGGGAGCAGAAACCCTGGGATTCCATGCTCGTCAAGTCCAAGCCACCGCGCAACTACTAGAGAAATTCAATGAAATACCTCTCCCAGCAATTATACACTGGAAAGGCTACCACTGGGTAGTATTATACGGGAAAAAGGGAAAAAAATATGCGATCGCCGACCCTGCCGTCGGCATCCGTTACCTGACCTCGAAGGAGTTAATGGCGGGTTGGGGTAATGGTGTTATGCTGCTGCTGATGCCAGATGACAGCCGCTTCTATGAACAACCAGAAGATAAAATTGGCGGTTTTGGGCGCTTTATTGCCCGCGTCATGCCATATCGCAATATTTTGGTTCAGGCGATCGCCATCAACTTTGCCATTGGACTCCTCTCCCTCGCCTCCCCCCTCATGATGCAACTCCTCACCGATGACGTACTGGTGCGGGGAGATACCCAACTGCTGACGACAGTGGCAATTGGGGTCATTGCCATGAACCTATTTCAAAGTGCCATTGGTTTGGTACAGTCTCACCTGATTGGTCATTTTGGTCAACGGTTACAATACGGACTGATTCTAGAATACGGGCGACAACTGTTGCGCTTACCCCTATCGTACTTTGAAGCACGTCGCAGCGGGGAAGTTGTCAGCCGAATTGCCGATGTTCATACCATCAATTCCCTAGTTTCCAAAATTGTCCTCGGTTTACCTAGCCAATTTTTTGTGGCTTTGGTTTCCTTAGGCTTTATGCTCTTCTATAGTTGGCTACTCACCATAGCTTCCCTCGCCGCCTTTGCGATCGTCACGGGAGTCAACCTGCTTTTTCTCCCCACCTTGCGCCAGAAAACCCGCAGCCTCATTATCAAAGGTACAGAAAACCAAGGCTTTCTCGTTGAGACCTTTCGCGGTGTTCAAGTCCTCAAAACCACCTCTGCCACACCGCAAGCTTGGCAAGAGTATCAGGCGAATTATGGTCGCCTTGCTAACTTGAGCTGGACTACGATGAAGTTGGGGCTGTACAGTAGCACCATCACTCGGGTTTTGTCCAATTTCACGAATATTACATTACTCTGGTTAGGCTCGCACTTAGTCATTAATCAGACATTATCCATCGGTCAACTGCTAGCGTACAATGGGATGTGTGGCAGCTTTCTCGGCTTTTTGGGGTCGGTAGTTGGGCTAATTGATGAATTTATCACTGCCCAAATTGTTGTCCAACGCCTGAGTGAAGTGATTGACACCACCCCTGAAGACGAAAACGACTTCAAAAAGCCAGAGGCTGAAATTAAAGGCAATGTCAACATCACCTTTACCAATCTCAATTTCCACCACGCAGGTAGAGTCGATCTCCTCCAAGATTTTTCCCTGACTATCAAAGGCGGTCAAGTAATTGCCTTAATTGGTAAATCTGGCTGTGGCAAAAGTACCCTCGCTAAACTGATTGCAGGTTTATATTCCCTGGAATCTGGTAATATCTGCTACGGCATCTATAACCAACAAGACATTTCTCTGGAATGCCTGCGGCAGCAGGTAGTCTTAGTGCCTCAAGAACCCCATTTTTGGAGTCGCTCAATTATTGACAACTTCCGTTTCAGTTATCCCCACATTAGTTTTGAGCAAATTGTTGGGGCTTGTCAAATTGCAGGTGCAGACGAGTTTATCAATAAACTACCCGACAAATATCAAACTGTTTTAGGAGAATTTGGCGCGAATCTCTCTGGCGGTCAAAAGCAAAGATTAGCCATAGCTAGAGCAATAGTTACTGACCCCCCTATACTGATTTTAGATGAATCTACTGGCGCTCTCGACCCGGTATCGGAAGCCCAAGTGCTAGAAAAATTGCTGTACTACCGACGGGGTAAAACCACAATCTTGATTAGCCACCGCCCCAGAGTGATTCAGCGAGCCGATTTTATTGTGCTGCTTGAGGAAGGGCGCTTGAAAATCCAAGGCACACCAGAAGAACTGCGCCATCAAACAGGCGACCATTTAGACTTCCTTGATGACTTTCTCCCATCCAAGAATGGTTCGGGGGTGAAATCTTCTCAGTTTGCTAATTGCTAATTGTTCATTTTTATTAACCATTAGCTATTAGCTATTAGCCATTAACAAACATCATGATTAGCAACTCCAACTCAGACTTTCTCCCTCCAGTTACTGACAACGAATTTCTGCCGCCGATAGGTTCTTGGGCTAGTCTGGGCGGAGTGGTGACGATCGGTATTTTGTTTGTAAGTATCACCGTTGCCTCTGTAGCTAAATATAAAGTCACCGTCAAAGCACAGGCAATCGTCCGTCCTGCTGGTGAATTGCGGATTGTTCAGGCTGCTACAGAAGGACAAGTTATGCACATATCTATAAAAGAGAATCAAGTTGTTAAAAAAGGAATGGAGATTGCTACTATCGACGGCTCTCGCCTGCAAACCAAAAAGAGCCAAATACAAAGCAATATTCAGCAGAGCCACTTACAAATCGTTCAAATCAATGCCCAGATTGATGCCCTCAATCGCCAGATAGCAGCAGAAACTGACCGTAGCAAACAGGCTGTTGCTTCAGCAATAGCTCAACTGAGCCACCGCAGCCGTGACTACAGTGATAAACAAATTACGAGCAACACTGATGTCGAAGAAGCTCAGGCAGAGTTGCAAAAAGCACAGGCACAGTTAAAATCAACCCACGCAAACTTTAAGTCAACAGAGGCGGCATTAAAGGGAGCCAAGTTGAAGCGAGATAGATATGAAATTGTCGCAAAAGTTGGAGCGCTTTCTCTTAATCAATTGGAAGAAGCACAATTAATTGTTGACCAGCAAGAACAAGCGGTTAAAATGCAAATTGCCGCAATTGAGGAACAACTTCAAGCTATTAAGGCGGCGAGAGCCAAATGGCAACGAACACACACAGGTCTTAATCCAAGTCAGGCAGAAGTTGCGATCGCTCAACAAAGCATTGCCCAAGAACAAGCCACCGGAAAAGCTACCCTAGCGACATTAGAAAAAGAACGACTTGCTCTGATTCAGCAACGGGTTGAAAAAAGCCAACAGCTAGAGCGCGATGAGCGTGAACTCCAACAAGTAGAAATCGACCTCAGCCAAACCACGATCGCTGCCACATCAGATGGTATAATATCCAAGCTAAGCTTGCGTAACCCTGGTCAAACCGTGCGTTCTGGAGAGGAAATCGCCCAAATTGTTCCTAGTGATGCCCCTTTGGTAGTCAAGGCAGCAGTAGAACCGCAGGAGAAAAGTAAGTTGAAACAAGGACAAAAAGTACTTTTGCGGGTTTCTTCTTGTCCTTATACAGATTATGGCACTCTCAAAGGTGTAGTTAGCCAAATTTCTGAAGATACCATTAAACCTCAAGCTAATAATGCCACTGCTACTGCTGCTTCTACACCTTCCAGCCAGCTTGGGGGTGCAGCTGGTACTTTCTATGAAGTCACGATTCAGCCAGAAGTCCTATCTCTCGGTAAGGGCAAAAACCAGTGCCATATTCAAGTAGGGATGGAGGGCAGAGCTGATATTATTTCTAGAGAAGAGACTGTACTCCAATTCTTTCTCAGGAAGGCAAGGTTAATTGCAGATTTGTGACTTTGTCAAACCACCCATCAAATCTATTGCTGAGATACAGGACAAGAGGCTGGTGTTTGCTAAGAGGGTGTTTATAAAATAAATCTTAAGCAGTTGAGGAACGACGATTACGA
>CAXTSI010000068.1:14256-24722 GCA_964246695.1 uncultured bacterium | reverse complement strand
GTGCTGAGGAATGACTGCGGTACTCTTTATTTTTTATTTATAAACACCCTCTAAGCGATCGCCTAAAACAAGCACTTTGCCTCCGGTTTGTCCTCGAGTTGGATTGGAGGCATCAATTTTACCTTCTATTGTGGCAGTACTGACATCGCGCCGCTTGCGGCTAATATCTGTTGGTTGTTCCACACTCAAGAGTTCTCCTGCTTGCCCAAAAGAAGCCAGACCTTGGTAAACAGCTGCTACCGCCACTTGTCCCCCTGGTGCGGATAGTTGTCCGGTGTTGGTGACATTGCTGCCAATCAGAGTTAAGTTTTGCCTTGGTTTTACTGCCAAGTTGCCTGCATTGACAATAGTACCTGTTTGATTAGTGCCAAACTGTAAGCCAATGGGGACGTTAATTGTCAGTAGCGCTTGCTCCCCAGTGGGGCTAGTACTAAATAAGCTACCATCTGCCAACTTTAAGCTATTTGCTGTCGTTCCCACGAACGAACCACCGACATTCAAACTGGCATTACGACCAAATACAATTCCCGACGGATTAATCAGAAACAAGTTAGCTGTACCGTTAGCACGAATTAACCCATCAATGTTAGAAACTGACCCACCCGTTACCCGACCGAAGATGTTCTGGATATCTGCGGCATTATTAAAAAAAGCAGTGCCGCCAGTGGGAACGGAAAACTCGCCAAAGCTATGAAACAAATTACTTCCAGCTTGCGTTCCTCCAGTGATATTGAAGGTCTGCGCGTCTCGTGTGACGGTGGAGTTATTCGGTAGGGTGCGATCGGGGATGATTTGGGCAACGGCGGAATTTGTGGAGAGAGCGATCGCACCACCCATCGCCATCCCTAAAAACCAGCGACATCGAGTACTTATTTTAGACATTGCACCCTCCTAGCTTTCTTGGCAGTTACTGAAAACGGTCACTCTGCACCAGTACTAAGTAAACCATATTTAGTGTTCGCCAAAGAAAAAACCCCCCTGATAATGTAATTGATGCCAAAGCGCCGACACAAGTGTTTCCCGCGCCCTGGCAACTGGTCTACAAGTTAGGAGGCAAAATCACTTTATTAATGACATGGAGAACGCCGTTACTAGCTTTAAGATCTGGCTGAGTTACCTTGGCATCATTTACCATGACGCCGGTTTTCCCGTCAACCTTGATGCTGATCGGACTACCTTCAATACTTTTGACTTCGCCAGACTTCAAATCACTGGATAATACCCGACCAGATACTACATGGTAAGTTAAAATCTTTACTAGTACTTCTTTGTTCTCTGGCTTCAACAATTCTGCCACAGCGTCTTGGGGCAATTCAGCAAACGCTGCATCAGTGGGTGCGAATAAGGTGAAAGGACCTTTGCCTTGCAAAGTGTCTGTTAGTCCTGCAGCTTTCAAAGCAGCCGATAGCTTTGTAAATTGACCATTTGACTGCGCCAGCGCTACTAAATTCTTGCCTCCAGTACCTGAAGATGGAGTAGTTGAGGGCTTTCCAGATCCTGGCGGAGGTATCATGGGTGTACCTGGAGTCGGTGGTTCTGTTCCTGGCGTGGAGGGTGTGGTTTCAGGGGATGTAGTTCCACCACGATTATAGGGAGGCTCGTTGAAAATACTCGGTCTAGGATTTAGTTTTCCGCTGCCGCTGCCAGTATTACCCTGCGCCACCAGCTGCTGTTTTTCGTTCTTGGTACTGTTATTTCCTGCTTCTGGTGCAGACACATTAGATATATATTGAGTGTTTGCCAGAATGCTTTGACTGCGGTTAGAGGTCACCTGTTGGAAAATACTGGGGTGCGGATTTGTAACCTCGTTTGCGACCGATGGCAGACCGATGAACAGACCAATGCCCGCTACTCCTGCTATGCTAACTAGCTTGGTTAGCAAGTTGCTATTATTTGGCTTCATAAATTTTGTTTTGCTTTACTGTCCACGCATTACATAAAGACTTATAACATTTTAATAGGCACAAAATCTAACCTGAGAAGTAAGATTTTTTGCCACAAATATGTACAAATACGTCTAATTAGCAATGTTCAATTTGCCAATAATTTTTAGCCTTAATCCAATGCAGTCTAGTGTAGGGGCGGGGTCACCCCGCCCCTACGGTGAGTCCAGCCCTTGCAGCTTGTTTCCCGCGCCCAGGGGACTGGCGAAGCAGCGCTGCAGGAGGGTTTCCCGCTCTCACGGCGACTGCACCAAGCTTTATGGCGAACCCGAAGGGTTATATTGTGGTCTAGGTGATCCGGCTCGCCAATTTCGCAGGCGATAAAAGTACGTATGATTATTTAAAATGACTTTTAATGAATATACAATTGTAAAAGCAAAAAATGAATCAACGATCAGGGCTGAAAAATGTTGGAATTGTACCAATTTGAACTATCCCAATACTCAGAAAAAGTACGCTTGATCCTTGATTATAAAGGGCTGGCGTACCGCAAAATCGAAGTAACACCTGGCGTTGGACAAATGGAACTGTTCCGCCTGACTGGTCAGCGGCAAGTACCAGTGCTCAAAGATGGTAATAAATTTATAGTAGATTCTACGGAAATTGCCAAGTATTTAGATTATCAGTATCCTGCACGTCCATTGATACCACCAGATTCAAAAGCACGGGGTTTATGCTTAATGATGGAAGAATGGGCAGATGAGTCGATAGGTATCAAAGGTCGGAAAGCACTCTTTTCTGCAATTAGTCAAGATCAGAATTTCCGTAAGTCCCTATTACCCACGGATACACCAGATGTACTCAAAACATTGGTGCAAGGAGTACCCAACGAAGTACTGAAATTTTTGGGTTCTGGCGTAGGTTATACCCCAGATGTAGTTAGTAGTGCGATCGCCGACTTGAAGCAAGACTTGGAAGCGTTAACACTACTGTTGGCTGATAGCCCTTATTTAGTGGGAGATGAACCTACTTTGGCTGACTTTGCAGTTGCGGGTTTATCGATCCTGCTGAAGTTCCCAACCGGTCCTTATCTGGATCTGCCACTAAGTCTTAGAGGCAAAGGAGTACCCGGCTTGGCGGATAATCCTATTTACGAACCATTCTTTATTTGGCGCGATCGCCTCTACGCTCAATTTCGCCAACCATTAATAAATTCTACCACACCTGAAAGTGGAAGTACACCGACTTCAATTCAAATAGATTAGCTAATGGCTAATGGCTAATGGCTAATTGCAATTAGCCATTAGCCATTAGCAATTAGCAATTTGTGTTCTGCAACTACAATGCAACATAAGATAAGGGAAATGCTCGTGAGATGATTTAATGAAATGAATTTGGGACAGCCATTAGGTTCAGTAATACAAGGCTCTCTCACAGGGGGATTAGAAGTAAGATTGCACCCTGATGTCTCTGTTGAAGATATGAGGGTGGGTAAGTTTCTAGTTGTGCAAGGGGTACGTTCACGTTTTTTCTGCATGCTGACAGACGTGACCCTAGGAACTGCTAACCAACGAATTATGGCTAATCCCCCCAGTTGGTCAGACACTTTTTTGCGAGAAGTTTTAGGCGGAAGTGGTACATACGGGATCATCAACCTCGCGCCAATGTTAATGTTTACCCCTGAAGATGATGAATCTTTTTCGCCTAAAAACGGTAATGGTGCAAATTATGAAAAACCATCATTGACAGGTTTGGCATCATTTCAGCCACAAACTAGCACGACGTTAGAACTGCTACCAGTTAAAACTATTCCTAGCCACTTTAGCCAAGTTTACGACGCAAATGTTGAAGACTTTCGCCGAGTATTTGGTTGGGAAGACGATCCCCAAAGAAAAAATTTCTCCATCGGTCAACCACTAGATATGGATGTACCAGTCTGTATCGATTTAAATCGTTTTGTCGAACGAAGCAACGGTGTTTTTGGTAAATCTGGGACTGGTAAATCCTTTTTGACACGGTTACTTTTAGCTGGGACAATCCGCAAAAACGCAGCGGTAAATTTGATTTTTGATATGCACTCAGAGTACGGTTGGGAAGCTGTCTCTGAAGGTAAACAATTTAGCACTGTCAAAGGCTTAAAGCAGCTATTTCCCAGTCAAGTTGAAGTATACACTCTCGACCCGGAATCCACAAAGCGTCGGGGTGTGCGTAATGCACAAGAACTTTACCTCAGTTACGACCAAGTTGAAGTTGAAGATATTAAGTTATGCAGTCGAGATTTAGGACTCTCGGAAGCTAGTCTGGATAACGCCAATATCCTGTACGCTGAATTTGGTAAATCTTGGATTCTCCAGTTGTTGAATATGACCAACGAGGAAATCAAGATGTTCTGCGAGGAGAAGCGGGGACACCAAGGTTCGATTATGTCATTGCAGCGCAAACTGCTACGGTTGGATAGTTTAAAGTATATGCGAGCAGCTTGCCCGCAAAACTACGTCAATCAAATGTTGCGTTCCCTGGAAGCTGGTAAGAACATTGTCGTCGAATTTGGCTCCCAGTCGAATATGCTGTCTTATATGTTGGTGACGAATATGATTACCCGACGGATTCACCAACATTATGTCAGCAAGGCTGAAAAGTTTTTGCAGACGAAAAATCCCTGCGATCGCCCGACGCAACTGATGATTACCATTGAGGAAGCGCACCGCTTCCTTGATTCAGCAGTAGTTCAAAGTACCATATTTGGTACAATCGCCCGTGAAATGCGGAAATATTTCGTCACCCTCCTAGTGGTTGATCAACGTCCATCAGGCATAGATAATGAAGTTATGTCACAGATTGGTACCCGCATCACCGCTTTGCTGAACGATGAAAAAGACATTGAAGCGATTTTCACCGGGGTGTCTGGTGGAGGCGCTTTGCGATCTGTGTTGGCAAAGTTAGACTCAAAGCAACAAGCCTTAATATTAGGTCACGCTGTTCCTATGCCAGTGGTGGTGCGTACCCGTCCTTACGATACAGCTTTCTACGAAGAAATTGGCGATGCTGCTTGGGAAGAAAAGCCCGATGTGGAAGTGTTCGCCGCTGCTGAACTAGCCAAAGCAGATCTCGGCTTCTGATCGTCGATTCAGTAATTCTAGAAAGACCTCTCCACGCCAGTCGCCTACGGAGGGAGACCCTCCTACAGCGCTGGCTCCCTAACCCCTCCCCTATGAGGGGAGGGGAATTTGACTCCCCTCACAACAGGTTCCGCCTGCTTTGTCAAAGGAAAATAGTGCTATAATAAACTTAGCAGTAATTCCTCATATTTTAAAGGGGATTGTACTGCAGTAGTTAGGTTTAGGGCAAAGGCTGCAATCAGCAAGTGCATGTACAAGATGTTAGAGTGGATCTCGCGCCCGAGATATTAAGGCTAATTACCATTGCTTCTGGTGGTTAACGTTGTGGCGCGAATAATTTAGCCAAAAGTGATATCTAGGTTCAACCAGAGAGTTGGAACATGCTGAAAATTAATGAAGGAAGATACTCCCTTGATGCAATCCACTTCTGGGTTCAAAGTGACCTTTGTGGCGACGGCAATTCTTTTAGGAAAACTTTTGGCATCCCTTAAGCAAATATTGTTAATCGAAAAAATATATTAACTACCAATCCCCAAGATCCCATTCCCGATTTCTAAAATTAGTGACATCCCCCCACAAGGAGAACTCAATCAGTACGGTTTTCTGGCTATTGGCAGAGGACTGATTCGGGGTTTTTAGAGTCACTATATATATATGAGTGTGGAAAAATAATTTCCGCCATACTTTGGCAAATAAATTGTCTTGCACTATAATGGAAAGATTTATATTAACTACTTTACTATCTACCTGAATTGTCGTAATATTAAATAAGTGGAACTCATACTGACTTCGTATTGTAACTTTCGCCGCCAGCGACTGAGGATAAAGAAGAATAATTGCAAACAACCTAGAGACTTATAGCAATCTCAGAAAGTTGGGCAAGAGTTAGGGAACCCATCCAAAAGACTCAGCGTCGTGACAAATTCTGTAGAATATCCATTGTCTTTGGTAGTTCCTGTATTCCGTAATGTATCTGCTACCTTTCCCAACCCGTGCTAGTTATTAAATTTTTATTGTGTTTCCGGAGTAGAGGACAACGCACCCATGGCCACTGTTAACACCCAAACCGAACCCGCCAACACCAAATTCACGGCTGATATGGTGCGAACCTATCTGCGCGAGATTGGTCGTGTACCACTGCTAACCCGCGAACAAGAGATTGTCTATGGGAAGCAGGTGCAACAAATGATGACGCTAGTAGAAGCCAAAGAAGCTTTGGCAAAAAAACTACAGCGTGAACCGACTTTAGAAGAGTGGGCGGCTCATGTTAGCCAACCTGAGACTGACGTAAAACTGACAGTGCAGCAGGGTAAACGAGCTAAGCAGAAGATGATTGAGGCGAATCTACGCTTAGTAGTAGCTATTGCCAAGAAGTACCAGAAGCGGAACATGGAGTTTCTGGATCTTATCCAAGAAGGAACTCTAGGATTAGAGCGCGGTGTGGAGAAATTTGATCCCACACGGGGTTATAAGTTCTCAACCTATGCCTACTGGTGGATTCGCCAAGCAATTACTCGTGCGATCGCTCAACAAGGTCGTACCATCCGTTTACCTATTCACATTACCGAGAAGCTGAACAAAATTAAAAAAGTGCAGCGGGAACTGGCGCAGAAGTTAGGGCGATCGCCCTCTCCTGCGGAAATTGCCACCGAACTTGAGCTAGAACCCGCTCAAATCCGCGAGTATCTGAATATGGCTCGTCAGCCAGTTTCTTTAGATGTACGAGTAGGCGATAATCAAGATACCGAGCTGCAAGAAATGCTCGAAGATGAAGGACCATCCCCAGAGCATTACATGACTCAGGAATTCTTGCGCCAAGACTTGAACACCCTCCTAGCAGAACTAACCCCCCAACAGCGAGAAGTTTTAGCCCTACGCTTTGGGTTAGAGGATGGTAACGAAATGTCTTTGGCAAAAGTTGGTGAAAGGCTCAATCTTAGCCGTGAACGCGTCCGTCAGTTAGAGCATCAAGCCCTTGCTCACCTGCGTCGTCGTCGCGCCAATGTCAAAGAGTACGTTGCTAGCTAATAGCTAATCACTCTTAGCAATGCGCCTCCTGAATTCAGGGGGCGATTTTTTTATGCTTTGAGGGGGACATGGGGCATGGGGCATGCCCCAATTAGTTTTACAAGTTCTCAGAGGGCGAAAATCCCAAAAATTAGATATAAGAGCGAAAATTTTTTCATTTTTTATCAAAATCATCTAATAAGCTGTTCCACACCTAGAAAGCATATCTCAATTGCATTAAAGTCTTGTGGGGTGGGCATCTTGCCCGCCCAAATTATGCAAGTTAAATGTGGAACAGCTTAATATCAATTCTCTATGAAATTGCGCTTAATTTGATCCCCTGTAGTCAAGAACACAAGCGGAGGGAGGCGCCCCTGGTGAGGGGTGAAACTCCTGAGAAGATCTTCATAGAAAAACAGTATAAGTAATGGTAATCTCAGATCATCTTCTAAGGTAACAAAAGATTTTATTTGTTTTGAGAGTTGATTTCTAGACAATATAAATCAAACCTTCGACCGATCCTTTGATTATCAATATCTAGCTAGAGTTTAAGTAAGTAGTGGAAAACATAGAGGGTTTTTTAACATGAGAAATCGGGTGAACTATATTAATAAGTTACTTCCCCCTCGTCAGTTGAGAATTCCGCTACTTGGTTTACTTCTTATCAGTGGCGGCGTTTTTGCCGATCGCGCTCAACCAGTACTAAGTACCCAGATGGAATACTTACGTACACTCTCGAAACCAGTTCCGGACAGTCAAACTTACACTTGGATACAGAGAAATCCTGCCTTTGACTCAGGATCTATCTATCAGGAAGCTCACCAACGCAAGGCATTTAGTTTACAATCCAGTCAGAAGGTCGCTCACCTCCACAAGGCACTTAAGCGGTCCGATCAGAAGCAAGCCCATCTCCACAAAGCACTTGCGAAGTCGATTTCCGTACCCAAGTCCTCCTTGAGTCGCGATAATCAACAACAAACATACACTTGGTTGCAGCGATCGGCCCCAGCGCCACTTGTTGCCAATGCTCAACCGTATACAACAGAGGCAAAAATAGCGCCAAGGGTGAATTTTCCACAACAAAATCGTGTTTACCTATATGGTCAGTCGCCAAAGCCAGGTCAGCTAGGGCAAGGATATATCGTGTTTGAGAAGCAACAAGATAAGGTAGTCGGTGCGCTGTACATACCCGGTTCGGAATATAGTTGTTTTAACGGCACACTCCACCCGTCAGGAGAGTTAGCTATGACGGTGAGAGGTTATGCTGGTGAAGCAAGCCTGACTCAAGTGGCTACAAAGCATACACTACCTCGCCTCAATGACGATGAGCCAACCACTTACGCTCACTCAATAACACTACAAGAATATTATCGGCTAAATTCCGTTAGTGCTCAAGACCGCCAAATTTTGCTCTCGTGTAAAGCCAACCTGCAAGGGAATTAAAAATTAAAAATTAAAAATTAAAAATGTGAGGTAATCATTTTTAATTTTTAATTTTGCATTTTTAATTATTTAATATTCAATTCCTGGTTGCGCTTTAACGCCTTGGTCACGGAAGGGATGCTTAATTAGAGTCATTTCCGTCACTAAGTCAGCTCGGTCAATTAATTCCGTGGGCGCGCCTCTACCTGTAAGAATCACATGATTGTCAACGGGCTTTTGCTCCAATCCAGCCAAAACTTCCTCAACTCGTAAGTAGCCAAGTTTAATAGCAATATTGATTTCATCCAACAGCACCAGCTTAAAGTCTGGATTGCGGATATATTCTAATCCTTTTTGCCAAGCGGCGATTGCTTTTTCAATATCGCGATCGCGGTCTTGAGTGTCCCAAGTGAAGCCTTCGCCCATAGCATGAAATTCTAACTGGTCTGACCAAAGACTGAAAACCAGCTTTTCAGCAGGTTCCCAAGCTCCTTTGATAAATTGGATGATCGCTACCTTATACCCATGACCAAGCGATCGCAAGACTATCCCTAACGCCGCAGTCGTCTTCCCCTTGCCATTGCCTGTGTTAACAATTATTAACCCTTTTTCTGGCACTGCTTGAGCGACTCGTCGGTCCTGTACTTCTTTGCGTCGCTCCATCTTTCTGCGATACTGCTCATCAGTTAGGGATGATGACTCTGCAACAGCTAGATCGCTGGTGGTTTCCAAAGATTCGTTGGTTTGCATGGTGCTGGCATCCTAACTACTGTCCTAACTACTAGGATCTACCAATAATACTCAATTTAGAGCAACTCGACTAAATCATGGGAAACAAAATTTTGGTGATTTCAGGCGATATTACCAAACAGACGATATCCTGTTGCCTACAGAGTCAGCAAGGAGTTGGCGATAGTTAAGTATAATTAAAAGTTATTACAGTATTTTAATCCGTTGGAGAAAATTAAGCTGACTTGATATTTGATAGAATAACTTAATAAAAAGATTCGCAGAACTATCAATGGACTGGATTACCCTACTGCGATCGCTACAATCCGACTTTATCAAAAGGTTAACATCTGGCTGTCTGCTTCATTGTAAAACAGAAGGTCAATATAGTGAATTAACGGTCATCTGCGGAGAGAGGTTAAAAGCACTAAGGGAATTTTGCTGGCAGATGGCTGAAAAGTATAAGCGCACTTCGCCAGTTCGTGACGTTTTTATCTACAACTTGAAAGGAAAACTCGGTGAGGAAGTTGTCAAAGAACGTTTAGCTGATTTTGTGACTGAAATCGATTATGAAAGACGATTCGGCGGCGATGGCAAGGTTGATTTTACACTAACTTCAGATCCATCGGTTGGCATCGCGGTTAAGTCCCGTTACGGCAGTATTGATAAAGTCAGATGGTCAATTAGTGCAGAAGAAGTTGAAAAAAATGCAGTTGTAGTTTGCATTCTAATTCAAGAGGACGTGAATGAGGCACAATCTGAGTATCACCTCTTCTTGGCTGGCTTTCTGCCAACCCAGATGATTAAGCTGAAAACTGGTAAAATCTCATTCGGGATCAATCAATTGCTGTATGGCGGTGGCTTACCGTGCTATCTAGAACAGTTACAATCTTCTGTCAATGACAATTCTTACAGACAAAAATCTCAAACTTACCAACACAACCCTAGGCAGTCACAAACCCATAAGCAACCAAAGAATCAGTTTCACAGTCATGCTGATTTGCATCTGCTTTATGTGAAGCGAGGTGATGAATGCGAACAGAAAGGACACTATGACGCTGCAATTACTAGTTATAACGAAGCATTGCGGCTGAATCCTAAAGATGCCAATACTCATTATAAACGTGGTAATGCTCGTCATTATTTGGGAGACTACGAGGGAGCAATTAAGGATTACACTCAAGCAATAACGATTAATCCTAATTATGCTAAAGCTTATCACAAAAGTGGTAATGTTCGTTATCACCTAGGAGATTATGAGGGAGCAATTGAGGATTACACTCAGGCAATAAAAATTAATCCCTAT
>CAXTSI010000068.1:0-14156 GCA_964246695.1 uncultured bacterium | reverse complement strand
AGATTATGAGGGAGCAATTGAGGATTACACTCAGGCAATAAAAATTAATCCCTATGATGCTGTAGCTTACAGAAACCGTGCTGATACTCGCGATCGCATAGGCGATAACCAGGGAGCAATTGAGGATTACACTCAGGCAATAAAAATTAATCCCTATCTTTTAAAAGAGCAACAGGAATTCATTCAGGCAATAAAGATTTATCCCAATGATAACTATGTAGATGACAAAAGAGGTAATGTTTCTGAAATTGGAGATTATCAGCGCTCAATTGAGGTTTTCACTCAGGGAATCGAAATTAGTCCCCATGATGCCGTTGCTTACAAAAACCGTGGTAACACTCGTTCGGACCTAGGAGATTACGAAAAAGCAATTGAGGATTACAATCAAGCAATAAATATTAATCCCCATGATGCCGATGCTTATTATAACCGTGGTAATGCTCGTTATAGTCAAGGAGATAAGCTTTTAGCAATTGAGGATTTTCAGAAAGCAACACACCTCTATCAAAAAGAAGGTAAGCTAGCAGAACACAAAAATGCACGGTCAAGAATTTTAGATTTACAAATAGAACAATCTTTAGACATTTTAAACTTTTAAAATGTGGTAATGTTATTCCCTTTTCTGTAAAGTTAGAAAGAGGTAAAGCGATCTGTATGATGCTTCCAGTCGGGTATTTATCCCACGACTTATTGAAACAGATTGTGACTAGAAACGCAAGCGGCTCTACCACCTTTTACTTTTCTCCAATCAAATAGAATTGACCTTTATAAACAGGGCACTCCAAATGTTTCCATCTAAATTCTGATAATTTTCTTTCCAGTAAATTAAAGTATTTCACATTCTCATAGTTATCGAATCCTTGTTGATATGAAAAGAGCACGTATTTAAAATTTGAAATAATCGGCTCAAAACTTTCTCGAAGCTCGTAAGGGCACTCACTAAAAGACCACGTAGCAAAAAAGAGAGATTCTTCAGTATTTGTAAGTTTAGAACTCACGATTTTTGCGTCTTCAGACAACCATTCCAAATTTCTTAATGTATGTTTATGTTGCCTTACAGAATAAACATTTTTGAGATAGAACTTTTGGAACGAACACATTATTGGAATATCGTAAATAAAATATTTTTCTTGATAGCCAATATTCTTTAAAAACCTAAAAAAACTACCGTATCCACCGCCAAATTCTAGAATTTGCTGAAGATTCAAAAGTTCAAGTCCAGTTGATTCCAACAATCTAATAAAGTGATATGCATGCTGAATAAGTAGTGGGCTGCTTAAAGGATAAAATGGAGTTAAAAAAGGCTTGCCAACAGGAGACTCAGTCATACCATTCTGAATAAAGGGAGTAAATTTATCAGAACTGCAAATATAATTAAAATAATCAGCTGCTAATGCAATCTGGTTCGCATGCATTGTATACTGGACAATGGGAAACCTTAAGAATTCTTCAGGGCGATCGTATTTAAACGAACTGATTAATTGATTGGCATAGCTTTTCCATTGCACAGAAATGCTATCTCCAATATTACCGAGGTCAATTTCTTCTAGAAGATCGTCTACAAAATCAGGCATCGGAGCCTTATAGTCATTAATGACTTTTGAGATTAACTTTCCCTTAAAATAATTTAATTTTTTGGTGATTGTGGTATTTAATTTCATATTTTCATCCTTGATTGTATTAATTAATACGAGATTATCGAGATTTTCGCAATTCCAAAATGATGTAGTTAACATTTTGTGCAAAGATTAGTTCATGTTTGAGAGTTGCCCCTGAAAGTTTCTCACCCAAGGATGCGCTCAAGAGCAACTTTCCGAGTGTTCATTCCAGAGTACTTCTATATGTCCCCTTTACTTTAAGACTTTATTTTAAATTTAAAAACTTTATTTTAAATTTTAGAACTTTATTTTAGACGTACAGTAGGGGCGCGGTTTCCGCGCCCTTACAATGTGGTCAATTCAATTGAAAACTGCTGTGCAGAATGACATATAAATACCAAGTTGGTGGTAGTCTGACATCTGAAGCACAAGATCAAAAAAAAGAATTACTAGCCCTAGGTGTCTTAGCTCAACGTCTTAATAATCAACTTTCTCAAACGTTCCAGAAATATTCACGCCAGAGTCTGTTGCAGTGTAGAGAATTTTTCTCCCCCTATCAACAATAACACCAAAGTTCGTAGATTTTGTACCATTACTTCGATCAAAGCTTATAGTAACAGTGCAGTCGCTATTGACTTGGTATGTGCCAGTATTAGATAGATTTTCAGCAATCGTTCCACCAGTACTGGTACTACCCTTAACCCCTGTTATGTTGCCATTTCCATCAAATCTATCTAGAAAGACTAAATTAAAAGGAGTAGCCCCAGAATTTACAAAACCTGAAGATTTAACTCCATAGTAGCCCTGTAACGATCTATTTGTGCAAGACAATCTTTGCGGTGCCTCTTCCGCTTTTGCTGAGGTTCCTACACTTACAAAACCCATAGCAAATACGGTTGAAAAAAAAGTTGCGATCGCTCTATTTTTCAAGGACATGTTTTCTGTCTCCTATTCGGAATTTTGGATATTTTTCGCAAAGTTTAAGTTGGTTAACAAATTGAAAACCAACATTTAACTTCAACACATGAGTTACCACTGCGCTCAATCAAAATAACCGCATTTTTGCAGTGAGTATAGTAGAGTGGAGTTAGTTTTTTTACTAACTTCAGAGTTATGCCAAGACTTATTGAAACAGATTGTGACTATAAATGCAAGTAGTAAATTTTTCAAAAATTGTTCCGTTCGACCCTAACAAAGGTATTTCTTTGTAAGCATTCAGCCGTCAGCTATCATCTATCAGCAAAATCAATCTGATTGACGCCACCAATAAGATTTACGAATTCACATCTGGTAACGTAAAACGTTCCTCCTCTAATGACTCATATATAAAGTACCATCTTTGTGTGTAAAAATTAGACCATCAGGACTGGCGTTGGCAATCAGGTCACTGTCTGGGTAATTTACTTGATCGTCGGGGGTGCGTAGACGCGTAAGCGTTGCGGTAGCGACGAAGGAGCGCTACTCGGCTTGTCGCCAGACATCGCCAATCTCCAGATAAACCACCACTGCATTAGAGCGATTCACAAGTTGGTGTCCATCTGCTTCCCCAGCAGGGAAACCAGCCATCATCCCTGGTTTGAGGATTTGCGCTCCGGTATTTGTTACTAAAGTGACCTCACCTTCTATCACATAGACAAACTCATCTTGTCGCTTATGCCAATGCCTGAGAGCGGAGCAGCTTCCTGAGGCAAGTGTGACTAAGTTTACACCAAAATTTTTCAATCCCGCCGTATTTCCTAATGCCTGTTTTACCCGTCCTGCTAAAAGCGGCTTAAATTAATCGGGGTAAATTGAAGTTGTGCGACGAGGTACATTTTCAGTTTTGCTCCTAATAACATTAACTCTGGCAAAAGAATTGAGATCACATGGGATTTAAATAAATAGCAACTTTTCGATTCTAAACCAACTATGAATAAACACAATGAGCTAACTGAACAATTGAATAATATGTTGAATGAATCCGCAGATAAAGAATCTGCTATTAAGTTCTTGAGATTGAGTGACTATTCAAAAACCGAATCAATTGAGATTTTAAAAAAGGCTTTGAGTATTTCTTATTATGAAGCGCAAGATATCATTCACAATAGTCAAACGTGGAGTGATGTAAAAGAAGTTGACGCAAAAATAAGCAACGACTTCTTTGACATACTGGAAGAATTAGGGAGTTCGGAAAGTGAAGTCCATGTAGGGTGCGCTCTTGTCACAGTACGGCATCATGATTGACGGATTGACGACTAGTGTGCGTTACGCTTCGTTCGCGCTACTCGTCTCCCCGAGTGAGAAGAGCGCACCCTACAATTAACATTTATTTACATACTTAATGTTATTTGCGCCAACCTATTTACCTGTTCAATAAATTTCTGCCAGGTTTCATTAGGAACCCAAATTTGGTGTAATTCTTTCTTTGCCTCTTCATCACTCATGTTTTCATGCAGGCGGCGATAAAGATACATGAAAGCTGAAACTCTCTTATTGGCAACACAGTGGACAAAGATTTTTTGCTCGGTGTTCGCTTCCATAACGCTAAAAAACTCTGTCACATTCTCAATAGTAGGTTTTTCCCAAATCACAGGAATGTGGACATATTGCATACTTTGAGCTTCTACAATTTGTTTTTCATTATGTAAAGCGTTGCTTGATGTTGACAATGCTAGGTTCACAACTACTCGATATCCTGACTCTTTGATTGCTTCAAACTGTTCTGTGGTTGGTTGTCCTGAAGTGGCAATTGAGTCAGAGAGTTTGAGAAAGTTGTAAATGTCTTCTATTTCTTTACTCATAAGATTTATCGGAATAATTTTACTAAGAGATATAGGACTCATATTTGATTTGTGAAATACACCCTACCAAGGTATTCATTTGTAGCAATCATTTTTGGAATTGGTATTACAAGGTTTTGGTGGGCAGTGCCCACCCTACGTTTAATTTTATTCACCTACTGAACTCTCGTACAAAGTACCATCCTTGTGCGTAAAAATCAGACCATCAGGAGTTGCTTTAGCAATCAGGTCATGGTCTGGGTAGTGTACTTCATCTGAGGGGGTACGGTCGCCAATTTCCAGATAAACCACCACTGCATTAGAGCGATTTACTAATTGGTGTCCATCTGCTTCCCCAGCAGGGAAACCTGCCATCATCCCTGGTTTGAGGATTTGCGCTCCGGCATTCTTTACTAAAGTGACCTCACCTTCTATCACATAGATAAACTCATCTTGTCGCTTATGCCAATGCCTGAGAGCAGAACAGCTTCCTGGCGCAAGTGTGACTAAGTTTACACCAAAATTTTTCAATCCAGCCGCATTTCCTAATGCCTGTTTTACCCGTCCTGCTAGAAGCGGCTTAAATTGGTCAGGGTAAATTGAAGCTGTGCGACGAGGTACATTTTCTGGATCGATAATCATTATTGAGTTTCCTTGCTAAAAAGAAGAGTGTAAAGATAGATTATTAGCGATCGCCTGACGATCTAAGCGACACAATCTTACTTTATGGATAATATTTGCACCCATTTTTTCATAAAATTTGATTCCAAGTTCGTTAGATACTGCTACAGTCCAATCGATTCTGCCACAGCTTTTTTCTTGAGCTATCTGGCATAACCGTAAAATGAGTGCCTGACCAACTTTGTTTCCCCGATATTCAGCTTTAACATATAAATCATCGAGCCAAATTCCTGGCGAGGCTAGGAAGGTTGAATATATAAAGTGATAGGTTGCGAATCCAATAGAATTTCCATCGATTTCAGCTAAAAGAACAAAAGCAAGGGGCTGTTCTCCAAATAAATCCTGTACTAGCTTCTCAGGTATTGCTTCTACAGCTTCAGAACAACCATCAAATCCGGCTTTCAAATGAATGAGTTCCACGATCGTGGGAATGTCTATCAGTTGTACATCTCGAATTGAAATGTTTGTATTGTTCATGCACCTAAATTAATTACGAATTACGAATTACGAATTATTCTGTCAAGAGTGCCATGAGGTAGCACATCAATTAATGAATTTAGCCAAACTCTGAAAGTCAAATTTTCTCAACATCTCTAGAAATGTGAAAACCGCAGGCACATGAAGCGCATTAGATAGAACTACAACTCCAATAACTCTATCTAAAGGTACTGGTAAACTATATACCTGCACTGCTTCAGGAATTGGTACGGCTGCTAGACGAGGGAGAATAGCTGCTCTCAGTCCTTGATTAACCATACTGACAACAGTAGAGTCTTCCTGAATGTCGCTAGCACTATTCATAGAAGGTGCTACGGTTTTCAGGTGGTTGTGGAGAATTTGTCCGCAGGGTGTGTTGGGAAGCAAAACTGGTGAATAAATACCTAAGTCTTCCCAAGTAATTTCCAAACTGCTAATTTTGGCGTTTGGTGGTAGTAAAGCAACATAGTCATCCCGGAGAATTTCCCATACCTCAAATTCATTACCAGTTGGTAGACAGGTAATGCCAATATCGGCACGTCCCTCACGCAAAGATTGTTCTACTTCTGAGTAGTTAGGGCACTCTATGATCGTCACAGCAACTTCTGAAAATTGATTGTGAAACTGAGCGATCGCCTTTGGTAGTAAATGAGTGGCGACACTGCGAAAAGCAGCAATTCGCACATGACCACCATGTAGACCTTTATGTAGGTTTGCCTCTCGTTGCATCATCTCTATATGTTGGAGTGCTTGACGAGCATGGTATAAAATACGCTCTCCAGCAGGTGTCAGCACTGCACCGTAACGACCCCTAGCAAATAAAGGCATACCCAATTCTTCCTCAAGGGTGGCGATCGCATGACTCACTGCCGGCTGAGAAAGCTGCAATTCTAAAGCCGCCTCACTAAAGTTGCCACGATCTGCCACTGCAACTACGGCTCGAAGCTGGAAGAGTTTCATGGGCAATTCAAATCCAGATAGTAATTTGATTATCGCAAAAAGATTGTATCAGTGCTTTCTAATATCTATAAATCCCATTTATAGATATTATATAAGCCATGATTTGATTGTTAACTGAAGCACTGGTAGAGTGTTCCTTATTAATAAATTTTCAGTAATGCTTCTATGAAAAATAACAGAATGTATCGGAAATCAAAACACACAGAAATCCCTATCAGCTTTAGCAGATCCTCATTCTCCTGGAAATTTCTATATAGCGTCAAGCAAAAATTAGTGATGCTACTAGACAATAGACTTCTTGCAAAAGTCATGAGTCTTAGTATTATTCTTTGCGACGGGCAGTCGCCTAGGTCGGGAAAGCCGTCATTCGCGCTGCCCTCGTCTTTGCGTCTTTGCGTGAGACAAAATATGCAAATTTAATGACGTGCTTAATACCTTTTAATGAACAACAAATTTCCGAAAAGCTCATTCTTGAGGTCAATTGCTGAGACTGATGCCTTCTACGCGGTTCTAGCCTATACAGCTTGGGGACTGCTTCCAATTTACTGGAAATTCTTTAGACAGATCCCAGCCATTGAAGTGCTGAGCCATCGCATCATCTGGTCAATGGTCTTCTTCTCAGGGCTGCTGTTTCTCCAACAGCGAACAGCTGAATTCAGTCAAATCTTTCACTCCCTCAAGCGTTTGAGAATGCTACTTCTAACTGCTTTGCTGCTAGCCTTCAACTGGGGACTCTACATTTATGGAGTCAACGCTGACCGAGTGGTAGAAACGAGCTTGGGTTACTTCATTAACCCACTGGTGAACGTCATCCTAGGGTTTGTGTTCCTCAAGGAGCGATTGCATCGGGGTCAAAAACTGGCTGTTCTATTAGCTGGTCTTGGGGTAGCTAATTTTGTGTGGCATGTGGGTGAAGTGCCTTGGATTGCTCTCGGTCTGGCGTTTTCCTTTGCCTTCTACGGTCTGCTGCGGAAGGTTGTGTCAGTTACCCCTCTCGTAGGACTGGCAGTGGAAACGCTACTGGTAACGCCTGTGGCTTTAGTTTTCGTCGGATACTTAACTGTAACTGGGGCAGGGCACTGGGGCATGACTGGGTCTACCACCCTTCTGTTCATTGGATCTGGTGTGATGACCTCGCTGCCACTGCTTTGGTTTAACAATGCTGCCAAGCGGTTGCGGCTTTCCACCCTAGGTTTTTTCCAATATGTAGCTCCAAGCCTGCAACTGATGCTAGGAGTATTTCTCTACCATGAACCTTTTACCAGCACTCACGCTGTGACCTTCGGTTTCATCTGGTCGGCACTCGTTGTTTACTCCACAACCTCTCTGGTTACTCGGCAGCCTAGCTGAAAAGGATTCTCAAGTTACAGCACCTTCGTCGGGTAGACCACAACATAACCGTAGGGGCGCGGTTTCCGCGCCCTTACAATGTGGCGCGGGTTCAATTGAAAACTGCTGTAAAATCGAACGACGAACACAGTAAAGGTGAAAAGGGGCGTTTCTGACAGGTGGGGAAATGATGAGACAATAAAGTTGCAGTTCAATGAGTTTGGCTTCTAGGATGACGATGTTACTGTGGAAAGCATATGGTTTCACCGTTGTTGCGCTCTTTCTGAAAATGTTTGCGGTGGTATTAGTGCAAGGCTACAGCCGCTTCCAGTCCAATACCTTTGCCAACCCTGAAGATGCAGCCTATGCAGCCTCTTTTGGCAAAGAAGGCGCGAAGGTGGCAGAAGATGACCCGCTGTTGCAACGGGCAACTAAAACTTTGCGAAATGATGGCGAGAACATTCCTATCTTCCTTTTTCTTGCGGGAGCTTACATTCAGCTTAATTGCTGGGAGCAAGGCACACTGATTTATTTTCCGCTGTTTGTGTTATCTCGGATTATTCATACGATTGCGTACTTACGCGCAATTCAACCCCTTCGCAATCGAATTTATTTGCTCGGCATTGTCGTGATGCTCATTCTGTGCGGACACATTGTATGGGCAGTGTTCCAAGGTTAGTGTCGTGCAACGTTTCTCGGTTACATTCCCTTTTTTAGACAGCAAGCCAAGCTTGGGTATTTCAGATTTGCACCCTAGAGCCAACAATGTAGCCTAAGTTACTGAGCAAGTTTTCGCTCTCGGTCTTGTGTAGTTACAGACATAAGCAGGTGCTTCAATTCCTGTATGCAAACGAGCATCATTAACGGGTGCAGCAGCAGTCAAAGGTAATGGGATTTCCCCTGCCCACACTGGCAACTCATAGTCAGCTTCATCATCGATAGGTCCACCTGTGCGAATCTTAGCAGAGGCTTCAACGAGAGGTAGAGATAGCACTAGAGTTCCAGCCAATTCGTTGCGACTTGGTGGACGCACGGACTCCCAACGGTGAGGAATGACATGCTCAACAAAGGCACGTAGTGCTTCTTGCTTCTCTTCAGCATTTTCTACAGTCTTAGCAGTGCCAAAGATAACTACAGACCTGTAGTTCATGGAATGATGGAATGCCGATCGCGCCAACACCAGTCCATCCAGCAACGTCACTGTAACACAGACTTCAATACCTGTTTGAAGCGATCGCAGCATCCGACTAGCAGGCGATCCGTGAATATATAGCTTGTCGTCAACTCGTCCGTAGGCGGTGGGAATGACAAACGGCTGTCCTTCAACAACAAAGCCCAAATGACAGACTAATCCTTCATCCAGGATTTGATAGATGGTATCACGCTCATAATTTCCTCGCTTAGGTACTCGCTTGATGGTAGTTCTTTGGCTGGGAGTAAGATCGGCTTTTGTCTGTTCTTCTTGATGCATAGCTTGATATTTTGAACTCCACACCGCTAGATTAGCCCTAGATGTGGAGCGAGACAAGTGCCACTTTTAAACTAAACTACCAGTCCACTTTTGCTTGACGCCAGACATCGCTCTCTACTGATTGCAGTTACGAATGCTTTCGTCCAGCAGCGATATTATATTCCGGTGTCGTAAAATGCGGTCATGGCTGTAGCAAGCCAAAATAATTCATCCTCACAGAAGTCTTCCCGTATCCAATCTGGTAGAGTGGTACGCGGAAATCTCATGTCTAAAAGAGCATGTGCTAGCTGAGTCAACTTCAAGTTCACGCGCTCTTCAAGGCTAGCTTCTTTCATCCCCTGAGATAATGCCTTGCATAAAGCCAAAAGCACCTCTAGAAAGACGAATGAAGACTCTGCTTGATTGGCTGGGTTACCGATAAATGACCAAAAATCTTGACCAATACATCGATACACACGGACACTGGCTGTCTGATCAATCAGAACACCTGGCTTCTCGGCACGATCTTCTTCCATAAAGCCATGCTCTTGTAGCTTAGCCAATATCTGGTTCTCTTTGTTGTTTGTAGTTAAGTCTGTGCCATAGGTAATTCCGATGACGACATCAAGTCCAGTAACTTCAGGATAGTTCTGTTTAGTCTGCTGCATCCAAGCTAAGTAGTTATCTTTAATGGCACTAACCATACCAGCAACCTGTGTATCGTTGATGCAATTTGGACCACTCTTTATAGACACCAAATACCTACGGTCATCAAGAATGCAAGACTTGTCAATCTCGCGCCAAACTGAGTTGTTACGTGCTCTTGCCTTTTGTTCACGAGATAGTTTAGCAGCCTTTAGGGCAGCAAACTCGGCAACTTTCTCCTGTGGATCTTCCCATGAGCCTCTCACCCCCTGAACTATAGGATAATGGCTCACAAAAGCTGCTTCGATAGACTTACCAAACGATGTCTCAAGCCCTGCATACAGCTTATTATTGAAAAGGAATGTACCGAACTGCACTGGGTCTGACAGCTTTAACACGTTGGCACTGGTAAGGAGAACATAAGGGTTTATGCGATAATCAGCCAGGTTTTTTCGCTTGTTTATGGCATCAGGAAGATTCTTTTGGATATAGGTCATTACCAAGTTAGCCAGTGCGATGGTGCGACCTTCGTCAATATCAGCAAGAAGACTAGTAACTTTACCAGGATCGTAAGTGTTCCGCCTTGTGCGGAGGACACTGTAAATACCAGCTTGTGTCAGCCTACCCTCAATATCAAGCCCTGGCTGACTCACGTTATCTTTCTTCTTTACCATATTGTTTTCTTTTGTTAGGATACGCACCTGCTCCATCTTGCCAGACGAACTCCTGACCATCCTTGTACCACTGGCGGGTACGGATATGGGACTTCACGTAAACATTACGATAGAGAGGGTGTGTACCTAGAGCAGGCATTAGACCAGTAGCATATAACTCATCAAGATGAGAAGCCAAAAGGTCACCCGCCACCCTCCCCAACCGGATCGGGACTGCATTCCCAACTTGGGCATACTGCTCTGAGGTCGTACCGCAGAATTGCCATTCATCAGGGAATTCTTGCACACGAGCGCATTCACGTAAACTCAGCGCCCGAACCTCCATTGGATGACACAAAGCTGTACTGGCATGATTGGGCATTGTCACAATAGTAGGACAGGGCAGATCAAAGCTTAATCGTCGCCACCAACCCGAACGCCCACCCTTAGCAACGTAAGCCTTACCCATAGACTCCTTTGCTACTTCAGGAGGAAGGCATCTCCAGTTGCCACCAGGTGGGATCATAGAAAGGTAACGCTTCTTTCGAGGGCTAAAGTCCATTACTAGAGGGTCTTCTTCTACTAGATTGGCGATCGCATCTCCAAGTGTTGCAAAGGGTTCCACTTCTCCCAAAGATAGACCAAAGAGTGTCAACTGCGTATGACCAGTTATCGGTCCATGTGTTGGGTGAGGAAACTCTACTAATCGGTTAAACCTATTACCAATGAATAAAGCCCGCTCCCTTAGCTGAGGTGCTCCATAGTTCACAGCGTTAACCTCGAAACAGTCAAGGCGGTAAGCACCGTGGAGGTCAGCGATAAACTGCTTGACAACAGATCCAGGCTCCTCATCAGGCATGAGAGTCAGCCCCCCTTTATCAGGTCGCTGGGCAATGGGGCGGTGCTTTAGGGCTGCTGACATCAGACCACGGACGTTTTCCATCATGAAGAACTTGGGCTGAATGGCATCGACAAAATGGAGAAACTGCCACAGTAACGTACCTCGGTGGTCTTGAACAGTACCCCTTCTTCCAGTAGTGCTAAAGCTTTGGCACGGTGGTCCCCCTACTAGTAAGTCCAGTTCACCAGGTTTAAGCCCAATGTCATTCATGACCTGGATAGGGTCAAGTTTGCAAATGTCTGCTTCGTAAACCTTTAATTCACGGTTGCTAATACGTCCAGTATCCCGGTTTCGCCGGATGGTTTCGCAGATGGCGGGAACCATCTCAACACAGGCAAGGAGCCTAAACCGTCCCGTCTTCTCAATACCGATGTCCAGCCCCATCGCACCTGAGAATAGAGAGACTACAGTGAACATAGTTTCACACAATTAATCAGCACTTCATTTTCTCACCACTTTATACAGCAAAAATGCTCTAATTGTCCAAAGCGTTCGTGTAGCTTCTCTACATTACATAGATACAGCAAGGGTTTTATTTAGATTTTATCCCAATCAGCAGTGCAAGTTCCAGCCATTTCCAATAGCAATCTACATCAGTGAAGCCAATTTCTCGCAGCCAACCCAGTTGTGTTTCCACATCTAGAAGTTTATTTGATGGGTCATCTTCCTCAAGAGTCCTACCAATAGCTTGTAAAAAATGCTCATGCAGTGCTGGTGTCGGTGAAGCTACGTGTTCCAAATTGCAGAAAATACCGCTCGGTTCCAGAAGCTGGAAAATCTCTGTGTAAAGGGAACGTTTGCGATCGTGCATGAGGTGATGGATAGCAAAACTGGAGACAACCGCATCAAACGAACCTAACTCAGGTAGAGGTTCATCCAAGTTGTGAGCAATCACTTCTACCTTAGAATCATCAGCAAAGCGAGTTTTTACAGCCTCCAGCATCGTTGGTGAGAAGTCAACACCAACGCTTTGGATGTGGGGACGATCAATCTTGAGGAGAGCAAGTAAACGACCATCCCCAGTTCCCAAATCGAGAACGCGCTTTACCGTTTTGGGGAGATGTTCCAGCAGTACTGCTTCGCCCTCAGTGCGGTGGGGGAGCCGATCTGCTTGTGTAAGATAGCGTAAGGCATGGTCTGCAGAAGTCCAGAGGTTAATCATTTTTTTGATCTCATCAACTCAGGCTTGAAGGTTGGCTTGTTCTTGCAACCACGGATCTACGGGTTGTCCATCTTGGCGACGCAACTCAATTTCAACTACCATCACTTGTTTTGAACCTGGGGGAGCCGGTTTTTGATGGAAAATAATGTCATAATCAGCTGGATTATGATTATGCTCTTTTAGCCATTCTTGCACCTTGGTTGTGGCGAAGAATGATTGCCCTTGCTCAAACATTCGGGTAATCTGCATCTGTAGAGAGAAAGGATTTAATCTACCCATTGTGACGACTCCTTTGTGGGTCTGTTTAGTACTGGTGGGAATAAGTTGCTTGCTTGTGGGCAAGAATTAAAAGCAATGCTATAATATATGTTGTATGCTGGGGAGTGTGGGGATTCACGCTCTTAGACCTAGTTGCAAGACTAGGATAACACTGAGAAGATGATGTGTGCTTAAAAAAGCCAAAACTTATAGGTTGAGGTAGTTTACGATTTGAGCAAATCCGAAAAACAGGTATTTTGTTCGCCTTCAAAGGCAGTTACAAGTACTGGTCTAAATTTCGCGCTCAAAGCGATAGGTATCCCTATTTACAATCCGGTTCGCATCAGATGATTTCCTCATTTACAACCCATGCATGGATTTTTCACGAATCACCTTAACCGAAGGGTATTGACTCTATTTAAACTTGTTAAGAAAATACATCTTCCATCTTATCTAATTCTAACCTAGGGAAGAAGTAGAAGCTTGTAAGCTTAGTAATATAAATAAGCATAAGCAATAATCATAAATTAGAAAATATAAGATTTTCATACAGATGCTCTATGCCCTTTATTAATGAGTTTTATTTATCAAGATGAAAATAAAAAGTATTTGCCTTGCTCGGTAAGAGTTTATAAAGTGAAGTTAGACAGCCAGCACGAGGTTTAGTTTCCTGGAGCAAAACCCGATTGCTAATTCATGGAAATACAATCAGTTACCTGACATAGTTTAGGTGTGAACTTAAAATATTACGCTTGTGGAACTCTCTAATAAATTTGAATACGCACTTCTAGCGCTGTTAGAGCTAGCAAGTTGCTATAATAGCGGCGAATCTTTGCAAATACGACAGATAGCAGCACTACAAGACATACCGAATCGCTATCTGGAGCAATTACTGGCGACTTTAAGACGTGGAGGTCTGATTAAGAGCATACGCGGAGCTAAAGGTGGCTATGTTCTAGCACGAGACCCGAGAAAGATTACTATTCAGGATGCTTTCAACTGTATTGAAGGGGCAGAGGCTGTTATGCCTGCTGAAGATGCACCTCCACAAACAGTAGAAAGTGACGTAATATATGAAGTCTGGCAGGAGGCGCGTCAAGCAGCTAACTCGGTTTTGCAAAAATACACGCTGCAAGACCTTTGTGAGCGGCGAGCAACCCGACGACATATGGAACTTATGTACTATATTTAGAATTAGAATTACAATTGACCATTCAAAATCAGGTGTCGAATAAAATACAGTCAAGTCTAGAGGCGATCGCCTCTGGCACAACTCTTGATTG
>CAXTSI010000067.1:0-24735 GCA_964246695.1 uncultured bacterium | reverse complement strand
TTTGTTTTTTTTGACTTTTGACTTTTGACTTTTGACTTCCCGCAGGGCGGTCACCTTTGCCTGTTGATGTCTTAGTAGTCGCTCTGATAGTCCGAACTCTAACTAGGGGCTTGTACCCAAAATTTACGAATTACGAATTACGAATTAGTAATTATTCGGTCAATTGGCTAAAACATTTTTTAAAGCACTGATTGACGGCGCAAAAAAATAGCCACCTCCTGTGGGAATCACCCAGTCACGGGTAATTGAGAGAGTTTCACTTGGGCTACCATTTAGTGCAATTTCAAACTGACGACTTCGATTTTCCCCAGCTTTACCATTCTGTCCGATGATGGGATCGTGACCACCGTTTAGGGGAACATTTATCTGGTTCGTCCAACGATTTACAAGAAACTCAAACTGATCGCTAATCGATGTCTGATATGATATAAACAATAACCCCCGGTTGCCTTTGAGAGGGTCATCAGCCTCTGTTGCTGTGTCGCTCAGAGGTTCACCATAGGGGATACCACGTCGGAGAATTCTACGAGTGAGCGTGTCATTTGCACCACCAGTATCTGTCCCATCATCACGTGGGTTAACTTTACGGATATGAGCTGCATGGGGGCAAATCATGCCAAATACATCATCAGGTGCTAGTGGGAAATTATCTCCTGAATATCCCGGAATCGGAACTAGGGCGACAGGATCGCTTTTTTTTACAAAGTTGAAATGATTATTGGCAAAATCATCATTTCCCAGTGACTTATTGTCGGCATCAGATGTCCGCATGATTGGAGCACCACTAGGCCAACGACCAACAAGCTTGGTGGCTAAAAGTTCGGGCGTAATTTTCTCAAACCCAGGCTTAGTGGCGAGTTCTTTTGCCAATGCGGATACAAATTTCTTAAAAGCAACCACGTCTTGACGCAGCCGCCGAAAGACGAGAAATGAGCCATTTTTTGCCCAACTGGGCAAGCCATTTTGCACAGGTGGCTTCGGATTCAGAGGATCGTGAACATCCTGTTGGGGGTATCCGAAAACAAATTGCCCTGGCCAAATCAATGGTTGTCCTGGCTTAGCGTGAGTAAGTGCGTCCTGCTCCTTTGGGTCAATAAATCTTGGCGTCAAAAAATCGTCTTTTGTATTAGATACATAGCCACGAATACCTGGTTGAGAAATACCATCCTTAAAGCCAAAGTGTTCGTGTCCAGGTAGATCGGGACGCACAGATCCAAGTTGCTCCGTAATTAACGTCAGTCCACTGTTAATGCTGGCTTTAATGCGATTTACCTCAGTCTCAAGATAGCGGCGATCGTCACTAGCGAGGATCACAATGATATCTGGCACATTGTTAGTTCCCCCAATCACCCAATTTTTAGGATTCCCTTCGGCTGTAGGATCTGTTGGATCGCTCAAAAGTCCGGAACGCTTAGGTAAGCCAATGCGAAAGGGAGCGTCTTGTTGGAACTGGTCTGCCTCTTTTGTTAGCTTCATCAAGCCATCAAAAGAGAAGGCAATGTTCATCCAGGTAACCGCCATGCCACTAGGGTCATGTCCTTGCCGCTTACGCATCAACTTGAACAGCCGATTAAAGGACAAGACCTCCTGTACTGTTGAGATTAGTGGTGCGATCGCCATTAGCCATGTCTTTGCGATCGGGGGTTCAACCACTTTGAAAAATAACAAAGTCTGATAGTCTTTGTTAAAGCCAGCAAGGATATTTCCCTGGATGTCATGGATATCAAGCACTGGTTCGTCGGGAAAAGTAGTAGCAGAATTATTTGACATGGTTGGTTTACTGGTTCGGCACTTACAAAGAATGAAAAAATTCGGTCATTTATAGTAAGTCTCCCAGCCTTTTAGACAAGGCTGGGCATTTTATTTAATAGGATGGACCTTACTGAAGAGTACGTGTAGAAATAGATTTCACTGCAACATTTGTCAATGTTGCTGTGCTTGGTTCGCATCCCACAGACTGGTTATGACTTTGTCCCTTGCGACAAGCAACTCCAGTCAACTTCATTGTGATGTGTTCAGCGATTTGCCCACCAAATTTAATTTGCTCACCAGCAATGCTGATATCACCGACAGTAAAACCTTCTTCTGGTGGCACTTCGTAGACTGCGCGTACAGTGAAAGCTTGGCTCCCTCGTAGAACTTTCCAATAGTTTCCTACTGGCGAACCATCTGGCTTAGTCCAGCCGGCGGTATCCAAACTATCCATATACAATCCCACAGGATCGAGCAGCGTGATTGAAAATCCTTGCCTCGCCAGCGTGTTAACTAAATCTCCAATGTGGGGATCGCTAGCCCTTTCTGGCACTCCGTAGCGAGCGCAACGAATCAACTCATCAGGATCTGTTATTACTACGCCATTTTTCTCACGTAAAACTGTAGCGTCTGCGGCAATTTGAATTTCAGCTTGTAGTGTGTTAGCTGGCTGAGTTAAGTGCATTGCCCCAAGTGTTGTGTTCCATTTGTTCCAAACGTCATATTGACCGTTGTGGAATAAATCTTTCATCTGTACTTCTGGGCTAATATACTGGCGATAAAGCGCGAGCAGCTTTTGTTGGTCTCCCACAGCACCTGCATTTCTGGGTCCGTCGTAATCATTCGGATACCCTTGGGCAAGCGCTGTCCAATATTCTGGTCCTTCGCAAGTGAAGGTAACACGTATAATCTTGTTGGTCGCTCGATCTCGAGTCACAAACCACTCCAAATACTCGTCTTGGGGTCGAAATTTAATGGTTCGACCAGGCGAAATTGTACTACTTGAGTTGAGATCCTCAGCTTCCTTCAATGCTGCAAGTCTATCCCCGGGATGTTTTTGCAGCAGCACTTTCGGAAATCCAATCCAAGTTATGTCAGCTAAAGCGCTCTTGTCATCGGTGTCTGTCTTCGTTGGGTTGTAGTACTGACTCTTTCCTGCGCCCACCTTTGTTTCGGTGCTTTGGATTGCGCGATCGAAATAGAACGATATAGCCTCACTCCAAGCATCGTTCTGTTTAGAAATAGATTTAAAGTCGTCTAAGTTTGCAGGTGGATCAAAGCGTAATATTTTCATGGAGAACCTCTCGATACGTTATTCTCACATAGATGTAAGCAACATCAACTTATGCAGTGTTACGCAAAAAGCGGGCGAGACGGAGTTGCTTGGCAGGGGCGATCGCATCCATCAATCCCAACGATAGCGCTTCCACTCCCCAAGCATCTCGAAAAACACACCACTGCAATGGATTTGGCGGAAGCTGCTTTTATATAAGACAACCCCGCCTGTGTTCCAATATTTTGGGACAAATGTACTCTGCTTTTCTCATTGGCGCGTTTCTGATGATAACTAACCTCACCTATAAATAAAAAGTATACAAATGTTATACGTTTGACGTTTATTGATGCTATATTTGATTGCAGAAAGTAATCAAACGTATGATATAAGAGTAGTTTTATGTTTTTAAAATATTTAATGCGTGAGCGAAAACCAGTAGCTTATAGAATCGATAGCACAATTCTAGAAGTGTTATCTAAATTAGCTAAAGAACAAAATACAAGTGTAAATAGATTTATAGAATCACATTTTTTAAAAATTGCTATTGAACGAGGTATGTTGCCCGAAGATACCGAACTTTTAGGTGAAACTAGGGGCGGTAATAGAAAAAATAAACAAAGTAACTAAAAAGCCATGAGACAACCAATAGAAAATTTAACCACATTTGATGAATTTGTAGATTTTCTCCAAACACAACCTGAAAGTATTCGCTACGAATTATACGATGGAGAAATTGTACAAATGCCTCAACCAAAAGGAAAACATGAGGAAATTATCGGATTTTTGGTAAAAATTCTAATGGGTGAATGTTTGAGACTTAAGCTTAATTATTTTGTACCGAACAAAGGACTAGTACGACCTGAAAACAAACAATCTGGGTACTATCCGGATGTACTTTTATTAAATTTTGCTAATTTAGTAAACGAACCGCGCTGGTCAGATGAATCAATAGTCAGTAAACCTGAGTCGATAGTGTTGGTTATTGAAGTAGTTAGTACCAATTGGAGAGATGATTATCTTAAAAAGCTTGCTGATTATGATGAAATGGGAATACAAGAATACTGGATTGTAGATTATTACCCTTATGGTACTGAATTGATGGTAGGTGAAGGTAAACTACCAACCATTAGTATTTATACTCGAAACGATCGAGGTAATTATCAAAATAAACAATTTAGAGGAAATGACCGTATAGAATCATTAGTATTTTCAGAATTGAATCTAACTGTACGAGAAATTTTTACAGCACAAATGAACTTTTGAACATAGAAAATTTGAAAGGAACTTTCAAGGTAAAGCCTACATCACTCGCTGAATGCTATGCATTAGGGGAGCAGTGCGATTTTGTGGGATGCGGGTCTAAATCCAATAGACATCTCCGGAAAATACGTAGAGACGCGATTAATCGCGTCTCTACCAAGGGTTTCAGGTAACGCATAATTAATTTTCGGAGATGTCCAATGAATGTATGGTGCGTGACGACGAGAGTACGGCATAGCAACAGGCTCATACCGTTTCACAAAAACCTTGATACAAATACAGACCTACAAACAATCCGTATAACGAGCAACGTAACAAATCAAACTTGCTTCAGATAGTACTCAAACCGCTCCCGGAGTTGTTCAACCGTCAGATTCTGAGTCCAGTACTCCACTAGGGCATGACCAAATGCCCAGGCGTTGCGATCTGGTGAAGCAGATTCCAGCAGCAGTGGCCACAGGGATAGCAGGTCAAAGTTGAGGGGGTTAGCGTTGCCAGTATTTAAGAGCGAGAAAAGGTCATACGCCATCTGGAGTTTGCCGATAACGACAGGCAACTGTTCCACTGGAATCTGCTGTGCCAGTAAATATGCTAAAGCTGGAGATCCGGTTGACAGCGTGGAAATGAACTGAAGGATGGGACTTTTGAGCAGTGCAGCTAGTCCCTGTGTTGTCGCCATCTGGAAGGTATAGTGGTCGATAATTTTGGCGGCGGCGACGGTGCGGGCTTCCAAGTTACGCAAAAAGCGGGCAAGACGGAGTTGCTTGGCAGGTGCGATCGCATCCACCAATCCCAACGATAGCGCTTCCACTCCCCAGGCAGATCGACCCCTTTTGATGTCTCCTGTCACGACGGGCAGAACCAGAGAACAATAGTCGCCCAACATCTCTGTGCGATACTCAGTAGCTTGGCGAATGGCAATTTCCTTTGGGCGATCGCCCCATTGCCAGTCGTAGGGTGGCGACCACTCGCGGATAGGACGGAGACGATCCACCTGAGTAACGACGGTAATGACAGGCAAGTCTGTAACTTCCGCCTTCATGTCTTTAAGAAAGTCTACATCCATTTGCCCTGCGGGATCGAGGGCAGGAGTGACTAACAGCAGCAGATCGGCGTTTGTGGCATACTCAAGCACTATCTCCCGTAGATCGGCACGGTTCACTTGTTCATAACCAGGAGTATCCCAAAGCGTTAGCGTTTCGAGCGTTTGGGTCTGCCAGTGGTAATTTTGAATCCGATCGGTACTGGGCAAAACATCGACTGCTGCAAGATCTGCCTGAAACAGCGTGTTAATCAGGCTGCTTTTTCCGGACCCTGTTCGACCTACAAGCAGAATACTAACGGGTTTTTGCTCAACCGCCTCGGCTGGTTCTGCTCGAGCGATGATTTCTCGAAGTGTTTGGGTCTTTGCCGCCTTTACCGTCGGTGTGGGTAAGGAAGATTCTGAAACTGGTAATGTGCTACCACTGTAGAGAGCAACTGCCTGCCGACATAAGTTTCTGAGGGCAGCTTCCCGAAGCATCTGGCTCAAATTCACCAGCAGTTGCTGATTTGCCTGTTGTGTGTAGCGCTGACTGGCAACTCTTGCCACCGCTACCGCTGGGTTCAACAGCCACCGTGCCCAGTTCCATGCTTGCCAGAGTTTGCGAGCAGATGGCTCCAGCTTACGGTAGACTTCGTATGCCTGGTAAACTTGCCCAACTGTAACCTGATTGAAGGCAGGAGATAACTTCTGCATCCACTGATCTAAGTCATCCACTGTTCCTCGAATCAGTGTATAAACTTGGGGAACGTGAATGTTCAGCAGAGGATACTTGACTTCCGGATAGTAGATCTGGGCGATCGCCACAACAAGCTCTTGACAACGCTGCCAAAATGTTTGCCAGTCTTCCCAAATCGGTGAATCGTTCTGGGAAGCTTTCAGGATATCTTGTAGGGCTGCTTCTGCTTGTGCGGCATCATTTCCTGCTGGTAGTGAGTCGGTAGATGCAGATTCCAGTTCTTCACGGACTTCCGCCACTACAGCTTCCACCTGCCCTACCATCGGTCGGGTCCATTTGACCAACAGCCAACGCCAGCCCACAAATATGAGGGTAAATACCGCCCAAATCCAACTTATGCCCCACTCATGGATCTGCCACCCCGCTGCTACCATCAAGAAACTGACGATAGTCGCCATCGGCATTGCTAACACAACCCACTGCCACAGCTTTAATCGCACCATTGTCCCATGCCTAGATTAAACTTCTTATACTGCTATTGTCGATCTAATAATCCTCTGATGAGTACTAGACCGCTTACTTATTGAAGGGCTAGCCGTCGTACAATAGTAGACAGACTAGCGCTCCCGCGTGAAAAGTAAAAGCCTATGCCACAAGCAATCCTTAACCAAATTGTTGATCAGCTTGAGACACTTAATCTAGAGGAACTACAGCAGCTTCATCAGGCTCTCCAGAAATATCTTACTGATAAACAAGAAGCTGCTCAAAAAACAACATTTCACGAAGCACTGTTAACTTCTGGCTTAGTGAAACAAATCAAGCAACCCTCTGATAGTCGGCAAACTGAACGGCGACTCATTCAGGTACAGGGTAAGCCTGTTTCTGAGACAATCATTGAAGAACGCCGTTAAATGGCAGTTTATTTTGTAGATAGCAGTGCGCTGGTCAAACGCTACATTAGTGAAACGGGTTCTAGATGGGTTTTGAGTTTGTTCGACCCTGTATTGAACAACGACGTACTGATTGCAGCAATCACAGGTGTTGAGATCGTCGCTGCAATTACACGGCGGGCGCGTGGTGGAAGTATCAGTGCTACGGACGCTACAGCAGCGTGTAGTCAGTTCAGGAGTGACCTACAGTCTGAGTACCAAGTTGTCGAAGTCACAGAAAGCATAATCAACTCTGCGATGGCATTGGCTGAAGCACACAGATTACGTGGCTATGACGCAGTTCAACTAGCGGCGGGTCGTGAAATAAATTCCCTTTGCGTAGTTAATGGGTTGCCCAGTGTGATATTTGTATCTGCTGACAACGAGTTGAATACAGCAGCAGCAAGTGAAGGTCTGCTCGTTGAAAACCCCAATAACTACCCGTAGGGAAGCATAACCATTGGCTGGGTTGCGACCAGTAGCTGCAGCGTTAGTAGCGATCGCACTAGTATAATACGAGCTTAAAAGTACACTTAGGCTCACAGGTGTTCGCCTATGACCGTAGTATATTATGTAGATGCTTAGTCCAATTATTTACTTATTATAAGTAATTAACCGAATTTGATATAATGTTATATGGCAACGCTCGTTGAAGAAATTCGTGGCAAAATTGCCAGCGATCAATTTGAATTTTCTAAACATGCAGTTGACCAGTCTATTATGCGTAGCATTCGGGTGCAGTAAATCAAGGAGGTGATCGCTACTGGACAAGTTATCGAAGACTATCCTGATGATGAGTACGGACCTAGCTGCTTGATAAATGGTTTGACGCAGGCAAATCGACCAATTCATCTTCAGTGCAGCTATCCCTCTCGCCCATTCATCAAAATCATCACCGTT
The DNA here is from genome assembly GCA_964246695.1 of uncultured bacterium. GTDB lineage: Bacteria > Cyanobacteriota > Cyanobacteriia > Cyanobacteriales > Nostocaceae > Stigonema. The sequence goes on along the minus strand of CAXTSI010000067.1, from coordinate 16,897 downwards.
TATGAACCTGATTCCAAGCGATGGAGCAATGACTTTACAATTCGGAGAAGCAGCAATGATGAGTGACTGGAATGAGACGCTAGTAGAGCAAAAAGTCACCTACACATTAGAGCTGAATGGCAAGTTTTTTTTGATTGAAAATGTACCTGCTCGGGTGAATATAGAGACTGGAGAGCAATTCTTCTCTCCGTCTACAGTAGAACGCTTGCAGCAGATTATTCTGAACCAAGAACAGCCTGTCCGTTTTATTGATACGCCAGTGTACAACTTTGCTGCGTAAGGCGAACCGATAAACCACTGCACCTGACGGCTTGTTCAACCCTCGGCTACACTCTCCGAATCTGATTACACCTCTGACGTTTACGATTGATCAAAATGGACGATGAACAATGCTTGCTCCTTAAGCAGCGATATCCTATTGGTCGTAAGTTTTGGGCAAAAGTGAGAAGAATCAGACCCTTTGGTATATTTGTTGAAATCGACGAGACTCCTTCGGATAGCGATAGATATGTAGAATCTGTAGGATTAATTGATATTGGTCATACATCTCTCTACAAAGAGGGGAGTCAAGAATTGCCCCTAGATGCTACTGAGTGGCTTCAAGAAGGCACGTACATTAATTGTATGGTCTGTTATTATCGTCAGAGCAGTAACGAGCATGGTAAATATATACAACTTGGCTTAAGTTGGGTTGGGAAAACTAGTCAATCTCGGTCTGACAGGTAGTGTTATATAACTAGCGACCCAATCGCTACAGTCGTTAGGGTGATGCAAAAAAGTCAATTTATCAAGCATCATCGGTAGTATTGACTAGAGATATAGCAACAAATGCAACTTGGAGTGAGCAATAAATCAAAAATCATAAGAATTTACTTATAGATATTGCTCTCAAAGTTTTTTATCCATAATTTTCAATGACGAAAGACGAAGTTACATCAAATGTCAATTTGTTCCTCGTAGTGATTTGACTGCCGTTCTCGAAAAGGCTTTTTGTTCGCTATTAATTAACTTTCAGGTTAATGCAATATGGCTGCTAAGAGTGCGATCGCACTCTATAGGGGTTAGTATCGAATTGGATATGTGGGTGAACGCACTCTATAGCCGCTACGCGAAATGATTGCAACAATTATTATTATTCTTTTCATTGGACTGATTATCACTGGGATTTTCATCAGTCCCGTCCTCACTAAACGGCGAAGAAATCGTCTTAAACATCGTCCTTTTCCCTCACTTTGGAACTCCACTATCGAGAATAATCTTCCCATTTACACCCGGATTTCTCCCACTGAACGAAGACGGCTTCAGGGACATATTCAAGTGTTCTTAGCAGAAAAACAATTCATTGGTTGTGGAGGATTGCAGGTGACGGAGGAAATGAAGCTGACTATTGCGGCTGTCGCCTGTTTGCTCCTGCTGAATGAGCGAGGAGAATATTTCCCTAAACTTCGTTCAATTCTAATTTATCCTAGCACTTATTTTGTTAATGAAACCATTGCGACCGGGAATTATGTTGTCGAGTCAAGGCGCGTGGCAAGACTAGGGGAATCATGGATTAATGATCAAGTGGTACTGTCTTGGGAACAGGTGCAACAAGACACTCGCAATTGGAGGGATGGACATAATGTTATTCTTCATGAATTCGCCCACCAGTTAGATCAAGAGGATGGTAAAGCGGAGGGTGTTCCTATTTTGCCACGAAACTCAGACTATCCCATTTGGGCGCTTGTGATGACAGAAGAATATCAAAAACTCTGTCATGATGTTAAACAAGGCATAAAGACCATAATGGACAGCTATGGCACAACTAATCCCGCAGAATTTTTTGCCGTAGCGACTGAGACATTCTTTGAGAAACCGCACCAATTGCTGAATAAGCATCCGGCACTTTATGAGCTACTACAACGCTACTATCAATTAGATCCTGTGCAATGGGCTTAGACATTAGATTGGGTTGAGGCGTAAGAACCAACACTATTATATTAAGCAGCGCAGATAGATTCGGGGCGTTCTCTAGTGGAGCTTTTAAAGATTGCTGATAGCTGATTGCTACCAATAATGAACCAAAGAAAGATGTGATATCATGTCCGGTAAATCACTTATAATTCCCAGAACACCCTACCCCACCCCGCCAAAGCTATGCTTTGTCCCCCCTCCCCGCATGCGGGGAGGTGTGGGGGGTGGGGTGCTTTTATTATAAGTAATAAGCGCGGACATGATATGAGTATCTAACAACAGTAAAGCTTTGCTGTGTTAAAGGGCGGTAAGCGCTTCGGCTGTTGAATTAAAATAGGACTTACGCATTGACAGAAAGTTGACAATGTGTGTTCAACCCTACCTGTTGTTTAAGGTGTTCCAGAATGAAGTCACGAGCCACCTGAAGAGATAAATTTCTTTGAGTGTAAGTGTTCAGGTCACACTTGGCTGTTGATGGCTTGGTAGTGGCTCTGATAGTTTAAACCCCAAATTGAGCAACATACATATTATCCACGTTCCCAAGTCATTAGTGATTAGCAATCGCCTGATTGAAAAGTATAACCTTCCTGAGCGTGTATACACATTTGTACTACTTTGTCAATGCATAAAACTTAATTTACATATGTTTTTTTACACTTCGTACAACCAAAACCCCCACCAAATTATCGGATTGCAAGGGATTTTGGAAAAAATATTGCTAATTGGTGATTAAATGATTAATTTTACTTAACATCTTCCAAAGTTATCTGGTTTACACAATTCGATATAAAATATTACTTACTACTTGTATAAAAAAATACTTATGAAACAACTTACTATAGCTTTTACTACTTTGCTAACTGCAACACTTGCAATGAGTAATGTTGCTTATGCTGATGAGCAAGCTGATAAGCAAGCAATTATTGAAGCCTATCACGCTATAGATACTGCTATTCAAAATAAGGATTTCAATCAAGCATCTTCTTTCTATGCACCTGAATACACACGGGTTGGGATAGACGGAAAGGTAAACAATTTTGAGCAACTACGCAAGGGGATGCAGCAGTTTTTGCAAAATACCCGACAAATTAACGTAATGCGTGAGCAGCAAATAAAAATTAACGGACAGACTGCTACTGTAGTTGGCATTGGATATCAAACCGCAATTGTTTCAGACCCAAACAATCCTCAAGTTCCCATGCCCGTGTCTAGTGTCTTTCGATATCAAGATACCTGGAAACGAACAGATAATGGGTGGAAAGCAGCGAATACGCACATGCTCACATTACAGAGAGCTACAGGGCAATCATCTACTAAAGCAGCACCGTTATCACCTGTATATAACCAAAATCAGATGAATAATTTTATATGGAATATGCCTAGGATTTGGAACCTGGGAGGATTTAACCCAGGATAACCAAAAACTCTGGCATTAGCTTCACTATCTGGTACATCCATCACTGTCCCATCTACTACCATGACTCGTAATCCACTTGAAATTTACAAACGCTCTAAATGGTCACACTTGGCGGTGGACGGCTTGGTAATCGCTCTAATAGTCTGAACCCCCTGAAACGCTCTGGACGTAAATTATCCCTCTTTCTCATCTCCTATACATTAACGATCGCCTGTTTTTCCTGATTTCTTTTACCTCATATTTCGTTTCATTTGTCAATGAGTAAGTCCTAGTAAATTTTTGTATGAGGAAAGGGTAAAGGTTTTACCCTTTTCCCCTTACCCTTTACCCGAATTAATATAGTTATGTTTATTTCCGCCGACTTACTTATCTATGCCACTCAGCGAGATGGAACTAACTCGCAATTAGCAGCACCAACACAAGCCAAACCATCTCCTGCTTGTCTAAGTGCGTTTGCTTGCCCCCGAAGCATAGCTGCTACCTCTGCTGCTGCTTGCGGGTCTCCACCTAAGTAGGGATAGTAACGGTATCCTCTAAAGACGACAAATTGTTTGATAGTCCTAACATCTTCCGCACCTGTTTTCATTAAATAATTGACAACTCCTTGAAACTCTCGTTGATAGTCATTTAGGTAAGCTGCTGAATCATTTGCTTCTAAATCTGATTTTAATTTAGAAAAAATTCCCTGAAATTTTAAAAACTTTTGCCCCGCTTGAGCATTAAAATTAATTAAAGTTTTAACAAAAGTCTGCTCTTCATAAGCTCTTGGAGAAAGTGGATACATTTGCTTAGCTATCTGAGATGCATTTTTATGATGCTGGCTAATTCTTTGCGAAGCTTCAATGAGATAATTTAATCTAGTAAGGGTTTCCTTTATGCTGAGACGACCTTGTGGCATTACCTTATAAAATTGATTCCACTCTTCTGCTGCTAAACCTGTTTCCCTATCGACTTTTTGTGCTAGAGCTATAAATTGACTGCTTTCTGCAAGCAAGATTTGTGATTGTTTGGCTGTCAAATGTTGTGGAAAATTATTGTTATTAGCAAAGAACAATTGATTCTGCTTTTGTCTACTAGCATAAGCAAAGTTATTGGTTACAAATGTTGTAGATAGTAGAGTAATTAGAACTACAATTGTTTTTTTCATGAGAAATTATTCCTATAACGTCTTTACAACAATTTTAGGTTTATATCTAAAAATTCAGGATTGATGAAATTTTAGAAAATGGAGTAAAATCATACACAATATTTGTTACTAAAAGCAAGATACCGTTACTATTCTTCTTGTATTCATGTAAACGCCCTTATTACCGCTACTATCAACCTCATCATTTCCCCAACCTTTTTACCTCATCGGATAGACGGGTTTCCCTGCTTGAGATGACTGGTGTTCAAAAGTTACAAATTATTGATAACAGCTTGAAACAGCGTATTTTCGTTGATGCACAAGATAGTAAATTTGTACAGTGCGTAAGTCCTATAAAAATTATCATCGCTGCGATAAATCCATCAAATTCGCCAGCTTGTAAACTATCCGCGCACCGACATTACCATCCCACTCAGCATCACCAACTTCGCACAGATCAAAGCCAATTATTTTGCGATCGCTATCGATCAATTCACGGAACAGCATATATGCTTGTTCCAATTCCAGTCCACCCGGAACTGGAGTACCTGTACTCGCACAGAATTTTGGATCGAGACCATCAATATCAAAGCTGATATAAACGTATTCAGGTAAATGACTAATAATTTCTCGGCATAAATCAATCCAAGTTGTTCCAGAGTAAAGCTTTTGTTTAATAGCTGGGTCATAATAAGCAACAATCCTGCCATTAGATTGGTTAATCAAAAGCACTTCATCATGAGAAATATCACGCAAGCCTACCTGCACTAACCTGGAAATTTGCGGTATTTTCATCGCATTGAACATGATGGACGCATGAGAAAACTCAAATCCCTCATAAGCATCGCGTAAATCTGCGTGTGCATCAATGTGCAAAATGCCATAGTTAGTGTAGCGAGTCGCTAAGGCTTGGAAATAACCTAACGGTGAACTGTGATCGCCGCCAATGACTGCGACTCGTTTGCCATTCTTAATTGCTTCAAAGCACTGTTCAAACAGCCATTGATTCACCTGTTCACAAGCTTGATTAACTTCTGTAAGTACAGGTGTCAAATCTGGTGTATCTGTCACCGATTTACCTTGCTCTAGTCGCTTGATAATTTTTGCCGCTAAGGTGCGATAATATTCGTTCTTCTTTAAAATATCCTGAGGAATTTCCACCATGAAAATTCCCTGTTTCCATCCGTCAGGGTGATCGAAATCAAATAAATCTAACTGAGTCGAAGCATCGAGAACACGCTGTGGTCCGTTGGCAGTACCTGCACCGTAGGAAACAGTGACTTCCCACGGTACGCCGAAGACAATCAGGTTTGCCGACTCGTAATTAAATGGTAAACCCAAGAGGTTGCCATTGATTTGAGCTATAGCGCTGGGATTGTAGTCTTGGAGTTGATTATTCATGGATCATCTTCTGGGTAGACAAAAAACCGGGTAGATACATGCATTATTGTAGCGAAGCTGAGAAGTTTCATTTGACATGGTCATTCATAAAACAGCTTTTGTACCATAGAATATGAAGCTGTTTCCTTTCTGAAGTTTTACCATGCCTCTGCTTTACCTGGGATGAATCCCGATCTGGAAAACCCAGAGTTGTGGTCAGAATTTCACAGCCGGGTAAATAGATTTCGGGAGACTCTGATAGCGGAAGTTTTCCCAGTTGATATTTGATTATGCACTCCCACAAAGAGACAACACTCAAATAAACAGTATTGTTAGGATTTTGAATACTATTCCGAAAGATTGCTGATAGCTGATTGCTACCACTAATGAACCAAAGAAATATGTGAGTATCTAACAACAATTTCATCATCGTTAGAAATTACCATCAAAATCGCTAAGAATATCTTCAGGCAATGGATCGTTAAAGTCGGGGGGAACTGTAAACTCTCCTGCACAAAGAGCAAATGGACGAAGTTCTTTATGGGTTTTTGAAAGTGCCTGCTGACTTCTGCGGGCTTTTGCAAATAGCAGAAAATCTAAAACCTCCTCGACTAAAAAATCTGGAGATTGAGCAATTTCCTGAATCAGTTGTTCTCTTGCAGTCATCGTCTTACAAATCAACTATCATGTGCATAACGAAACTTCGCCGTTTGCCCCGTTGCCTCGTTCCCAGGCTCCGCCTGGGGACGTAATTAGGGGAGGCTCTGCCTCCGCATTTAATTGGAGGCAGAGCCGACTGCAGGAGCATTACAAGGCAGCAGCCCAGTAACGAGAATCTGATGCATAGTCTGCATTCTCTGTCAATGCGTAAGTCCTAATTTAGTGTTAAGAATTTTGGGATCTGTTAGCGATCGCTAACAGTTAACTTACAGCCAATTTCATCTATTTGAACCACAGACGCTCTTGTAGGGGCACAACATTGTTCATGCGTGTCAAATTTCTTGTGTTAATTATCATTATTTTTTTTCCTAATCGTCATTGTCTTAGGTAATGCTAGAGATTTTAAAGAGTACATGGAATGAGATTATTGTTAGACACCTATACTTTAATCCTAGCTAGTCAAAGATTTGTAAGGCTACTCAAAGCAGCGTCAGCCATCTTAACGAGAAGACAATCGCTAAAATGAAGCTACGCCCTTGGGAAGATTAATTATGTCCACCTTAGAATTTCAAGCCAAAGTTGAGAATGGAATCATCGTTGTCCCTGAAGAGTATAAGCAAGAGTTGGCAGAGGTTAGTACTGTCAAGATTGTTGTATTAAAACAGCCTAAAAAACAAACCATGCAATTTGATATCATGGATGAGCTAGCACAAAAGCCTGTCTTAGTGCCGGGAATTCGCTCTATCACCCGTGAAGAAATGCATGAGCGGTAAACGATGAGCAATCAACTTTGTTTCATCGACTCCAATGTCTGGCTCTATCGTCTCATGGTCGATCCAAACTCTGGTGAAGCTCTTGAGCTTAGAAAACGGTCAAGAGCGATCAATTTGATTAATAACGTCGATGGCGTTGTCAGCACTCAAGTCATTAATGAGGTCTGCTCTGTATTGCATAGAAAAGCTGCATTTACTGAGGAGCAAATCAAGCAAGTTATACAATCCTTCTATAACCGAGTTGCGGTGGTAGAGCTAGATAGTAACATACTTATGAATGCGTCTGATATGCGGACTCGATACGGCTTTTCATTCTGGGATGGTTTGATTATTGCCAGCGCGTTATCTGTAAATGCCGATATTGTCTACTCAGAAGACATGCAAGACAACTTAGTTATTGAGCGACGGCTCACAATCATCAATCCTCTCAAGTAAGGCTACTTCCCTGAGATTCTACTTATTTCGGACAAGCCAAATGAAAGGGTTAGCCGAAGCAGGATAGCGTAGACTTTGGGATTGGCTTGTCGTCAGACAGGAAGCATTGCGCATGCAAAACGCAGTGTGTAACGTTAGCAAACAGCTATTTCAAAAACTGAGCCATCTGATAAGCAATAACTATTTCATCAGATGTCAAGATTGTCAAGTTCTGCTGTAAAGATTGACAGATGAGTAAACGGTCAAATGGGTCGCGGTGTAGAGATGGTAACTTTATTAACTGAGCAACACTTGCCTCATCAACCGTGAGGCTATTAATTTGGTGTTGTTCGCGTTGCTTAGGTAAATAGATTTCGGGAGACTCTGGTAGCGGAAGTTTTCCCAGTTGATATTTGATTATGCACTCCCACAAAGAGACAACACTCAAATAAACAGTATTGTTAGGATTTTGAATACTATTCCGAAAGATTGCTGATAGCTGATTGCTACCACTAATGAACCAAAGAAATATGTGAGTATCTAACAACAATTTCATCATCGTTAGAAATTACCATCAAAATCGCTAAGAATATCTTCAGGCAATGGATCGTTAAAGTCGGGGGGAACTGTAAACTCTCCTGCACAAAGAGCAAATGGACGAAGTTCTTTATGGGTTTTTGAAAGTGCCTGCTGACTTCTGCGGGCTTTTGCAAATAGCAGAAAATCTAAAACCTCCTCGACTAAAAAATCTGGAGATTGAGCAATTTCCTGAATCAGTTGTTCTCTTGCAGTCATCGTCTTATCTTTCCTTAATACATCCCGTTCTAAATTTAACACATTTGTATGTGATTCAACTGAGAAGCGCTATAATTGTAAGTCACTTGTGTACCATCGGGCAGAGTGTGTAGTCCTACTTTTGGACGCTTCCCTACTATAGGATTTGGACTGTGCATTTTGTAAAGAGAATGCTGCTGCCAACGCAGTTACACAAATTCCATTAGCAGAAAGAAAGCAGGTAACTTCCTGACAACGGATGTTTGAGGATTACAACCAAATACGACGGCAAAATTTAGGTATTTCAGATAATTATTCAACTCATCCGCAGGCATTCGTGCTAGTCTTTAGCCCAATTCCTACACTAGGCTATCCTGATGAAGAACAACTTATTTGGGCACCAGTGCAAGGGCGAGTGATTTATAGCTTCAACATTGGAGATTTTTGCCGATTGCACGGTGACTTTATAGCTCAAGAAAGAAGCCATGCTGACATCGTTCTTGCCCCACAACAGCAATACTCGGTTGGACAGCAGTTACGTGGTTTACTTAAATTAGCTGCTGATAAGTCAGCCCTGGAAATGGCAAACCAACTGGTGTTTCTTCCTTTCTTGGATTGAGAAAAACTATTAAAAACTGACGATACTACTTTCCGCCACACAAAAACCTGCGATTGGAGTCAAATTTAGTGTTAAGAATTTTGGGATCTGTTAGCGATCGCCAACAGTTAGCTTACAGCCAATTTCATCGAACTCATCATCACCACCACGACTCAGATCCACTCAATACAGTAAAGAAAGCAGTAAAGAAAAACAGTGATTTTCAGGTAGGGGGACAGCCAGGACACAAAGGGGCTGTCCGGTACCTATACTCAGAATCTGACTGTGCGGAGGTGATAAATCTGAAGCCAGAGTTCTGTAGTGGCTGTGGTTCTCCCTTAGAGGGAGAAGATGCCAACCCATACAGACATCAACACGTAGAAATACCACCCATCAAACCCCTGTGAGGAGTGCTAGAGTGCTTACATGGGAGCAAAATTGAGCAAACAAGCTATGCAAACCATTACCGACATTGGCACACTGATTGTCCGCACACCAGGAACCTGCGGTGGTCGTCCCCGCATCGCCGGAACCCGGATTACAGTTCAGTATATTGTGAATGAGATTAAAGCGGGTATCACACCTGAAGAAATCCTGGAAGATAAACCACACCTAACGCTAGCAGGGATTTATAGCGCTTTGGCGTACTACTATGCCAACAAAGAATCGCTCTCATCCGAATTTGCTGCCTATGATGAAGAATGCAGTCGCTTGTCAGCCGATTATAAAGCAGGAAATTTGTTGTGAGCCGTTTTCGCTTGTACTTAGATGAAGACACAATTAAAGGGGCGCTGGTACAAGCTCTGCGAAATGCGGATTTGGATGTCGTTACAGTCGCGGATGCTGGTACACTAGGCTATCCTGATGAAGAACAACTTATTTGGGCAGCAGTGCAAGGGCGAGTGATTTATAGCTTCAACATTGGAGATTTTTGCCGATTGCACGGTGACTTTATAGCTCAAGAAAGAAGCCATGCTGACATCGTTCTTGCCCCACAACAGCAATACTCGGTTGGACAGCAGTTACGTGGTTTACTTAAATTAGCTGCTGATAAGTCAGCCCTGGAAATGGCAAACCAACTGGTGTTTCTTCCTTTCTTGGATTGAGAAAAACTATTAAAAACTGACATTTAGTGTTAAGAATTTTGGGATCGGTAGGAGATTGTCAACAGTTAACTTAACTGGTTCCCGTCCTGAAATAAATGCCAAAATTAACCGCTGGGAATGTTCTCATCCTACACTGTCTTTAAAAGCGCTATCCCAAAAAAAGTTTGTATGCCAGATTCTGGCTTTCATCCCAATAACTCAGCTTGAGCGTATCGAGAAATGCCTGCCACTCCTCCATCTCGTGGGGGGGCACCTGCATCCCCACGACAATTCGTCCGTAGTCTGCGCCGTTGTTGCGGTAATGAAAGAGGCTGATATTCCAGTCGGGACTCATAGAATCGACAAACTTCATCAGTGCGCCGGGACGTTCGGGAAACTCAAAACGATAAAGCAATTCATTGTGAGCGAGGGGAGAGTGTCCACCAACCATGTGCCGCAGATGCAATTTCGTTAGTTCGTCATCCGTTAAGTCAATGGTTTTGAACCCATTAGCTTCAAAGGTTTCAACCATCTTTGCGGCGTCGGCACGGTTTTGAATTTGCACACCCACAAAAATATGAGCTTCTTTTTCAGCGGCAATGCGATAATTAAACTCAGTCAGATTGCGTTTGCCAATACATTCACAAAACTTGCGCAGACTACCCCGTTCTTCGGGAATCGTGACGGCAAAAATAGCTTCGCGGCGTTCGCCCAACTCTGCTCGTTCTGCCACAAACCTGAGGCGGTCGAAGTTCATGTTCGCACCGCAGGCAATGGCAATTAACGTTTGTCCCTGGATTTGCTTTTGTTCTACGTAAGCTTTGGCAGCGGCGATCGCCAAAGCACCTGCTGGTTCCAAAATTGATCGCGTATCCTCAAACACGTCTTTAATCGCGGCACAAGTATCATCCGTATCGACTAGAATGATGTCATCCACATACTGCTGACACAGACGGAAGGTTTCTTCACCCACTTGTCGCACCGCCACCCCGTCGGCAAATAAGCCCACATGGGACAAGCGCACCCGTCTCCCTGCTTTCAGCGATTGAGACATGGCGTCGGCATCCACCGGCTCAACGCCAATGATTTTGATTTCGGGACGCAACCGTTTCACATATGCCGCAATCCCAGAAATCAATCCCCCACCCCCAATTGCCACAAAAATGGCATGGATAGGTTGCTGGTATTGCCGCAGAATTTCCATTCCGATGGTTCCCTGTCCGGCAATTACATCCGGATCGTCAAAGGGGTGAATAAAAGTCAAGCCTTTTTCTGCCTCAAGTTGACGCGCGTAGGCATAGGCATCATCGTAAGTATCCCCAGACAACACGACCTCTCCACCCCTAGATCTGACCGCATCCACCTTAACTTGGGGGGTGGTTACCGGCATGACGATAATCGCTTGTGTTCCTAGCCGACGGGCACCGAGGGCAACTCCTTGAGCATGGTTCCCAGCAGACGCGGTAATCACACCCTGTGCTAGCACATCCGGCGGTAGTTTCGCCATCTTGTTATAAGCACCCCGCAGCTTAAAGGAAAATACTGATTGCATATCCTCCCGCTTGAGCAGGAGTTGATTATTCAGTCGGGTAGAGAGATTTGGGGCATACTCCAGTGGAGTTTCCTGGGCAACATCGTATACACGGGCAGTCAGGATTCGTTCGAGGTAGTCAGAATGCATGGGGTCAACAGGTTCGCAAATGCCGGATGGAGGATAATTTTACACTACTTGAGTTTAGGACAGGTAGCAGGAGTAGACCCCAAACTAGTGGCGTTGGGTGCAGAAGAGATGAGCGTTACTTCGCCTTTGCCGTTGAACACCCAACCAGTAGCAGGTACAATTGCGATCGCTTTAGTTTTAGAGGATGAATAAAAAAGATTTACATATTCGGATTACAGAACAATGACTACTACGATTAGCAATTAACTATTAACAATTAGCAGATTTTCCCAAACTTTTTTAAATCCTCGAAATAAATTGTGGTGCTTCCTTGCCTTCGAGCAACGGCTCATTCACCAATTCAGCCGCTTCTTGAGCCAAACCTACCTTTAACAATGCTTTCCAATCAGCTTTGAATTCCGGATTATTCGGACTGGTGGAAAGCAACTGAGCCAAAGTGGCAAGGCTATCTTGCCAAATGCCAGCTGTTGCATAAAGATTTACACGCTCTTCAAGGGTTGCATTTTCTAACTTCGTCGTCAGTTGCTGTTGAGGTTGAATCCGTTTAATCGCACCCTCCACAACCTGATCCTGGGAACGTTCTTTAGGATTGCAAATAACTGAGAAGAACCAACGATATTCCTTGCCTACTTCTAGTGAAGTCGCTGTCACAGGAATACCAACAACTCCTGCTTTGCCCGTAGGTTTGTAGGTTTGCTTGTATTTTTGATTTTGATCGTACACAATCAGCTCTACTTCTGGTGCAGAAGTTCGAGGAACATAGAAAAATAAGGTAGGCTTTGCTACTGTTGTTAACCCTAGATTGGATTGGGGCACTATCGCAGTCAGACGCTTGTTGTGTTCTGGTAAACAACTATTATTTATTCTCGCCCCACCGGCTACTCGCCTACCAGGTACTCCTAGACCAACAGGTGCATTAAATTTTATCCGCGCTTGTGCAGTTGTCCACGGAATCAGGAAGGACAATACCACAATTGCAGGTAAAAGTTTTGTCCCCAGGCTGTATTGTGCAAGGATCTTCATAAAACTAATGCTACGGCGAAACCTCATTTATATCAGGCATATAAGGAGGAGCCGCTCCTTGGATACTTGGTTGACAATATAATTCTAATATGCATCTATCTACTTAGATATAAATAAAAATATTATAGTGCCGTTTTGTCCCCACTCATGGTAAAGATTAATCAAGAGTAGTTCTGGAAACTACTGTCTTATCCCCACTCATGATAAAGATTAATCAAGAGTAGTTCTGGAATCTACTGAGAATTTTGACATAAGCTTGGGGGTAAAGACATTGGTGGATCTCAGTTGGTGGAGTTGGTGCGTTCAGCTAGGGCTAGCGAGTGCTTTAGTCGTAGGTACGATCGGCTCCAAGGGCGATCGCGCTGATGCCCAGAGCAAAATCACCCCCGATGCTACGCTAGGAGGTGAAAGGTCTGTGGTTACACCCAACGTCCCAATCAAGGATCTGCCTAGTGACCAGATTGACGGCGGTGCAACTCGCGGTAGTAGCCTCTTCCACAGTTTCAGTGAATTTAATGTCGGTGAAGGAGGGCGTGTGTACTTCACTAATCCGGCGGGGATTGTGAATATTTTCACTCGGGTGACCGGGAATACCCTCACCAACATTCTCGGGACGCTTGGTGTCACAGGTGGCAATGCCAACCTGTTTGTGATTAACCCCAATGGGATCATCTTTGGACCAAATGCCCGTCTAGATGTGAATGGTTCGTTTGTTGCAACTACAGCTAGTAGCTTGAAATTTGCTGATGGCGCAACATTTAGCGCCACTGCCCCCCAAGCTGCTCCTTTGCTGACTATCAGCGTTCCTCTAGGTTTACAGTTAGGTTTACAGTTTGGACCATCACCAGCACCAATTGAGGTACAGGGGATAGGTAAGGGTACAAGAACAAAGGCCGATCTTATCGATACTAATGACGCTTTGCGGGTTTTGCCCGATCGAACTCTAGCTTTGGTGGGTGGCGATCTAACCCTAAACGGGGGAACGCTGAAAACAGCAGGAGGAAGAATTGAGTTGGGTAGTGTTGCTGGACCTAGTCTAGTTAGCCTGACTCCTACTGCCAAAGGATGGTCTCTGGGTTATGAGGGTGTCCAGAACTTCCAAGACATACGACTGTTAAACCAGGCAACAGTAGATGCCAGTGGTGCAGGCGGGGGGGATATACTTGTCAGAGGTAGAAACGTAGTACTTCAAGATGGTTCTCAGATGGAAGCAAGCACCCTGGGAGCAGAACCAGGAGGAACATTGAGTGTAACTGCTTCAGAGTCAGTGCAAGCAATTGGCGCTTCAACTGATGGTAATTATTCCAGCGGTTTATTTGTAAATGTCTACCAAGATGCCACAGGCAGTGGGGGCAATTTAACCATTAACACCAACCGCTTGAGCATCAGAGATGGTGGTCAAGTGTCCTCAGATACTTATGGCGATGGTAATGCAGGAACTTTGGGCGTACACGCTAGTGACTTAGTAGAAGTTGTCGGCACGTCAGAAACTGGAGCGATCAGTAGGTTGTCTGCTGACGTTAACAACAACGCTACCGGAAACGGAGGAGACTTAACTATCGATACTAGGCGGTTGGTTGTCAAAGATGCACAAGTATCAGCTTCGACTTCTGGTAAAGGAAATGCAGGCGATCTCACAGTTCACGCTGACGACTCAGTAGAACTGAGTGGAGAGATTCCTGGCAACGAAAATGGGTTTCCTGGAGGCTTGTTTGCTCAGGCAAATGCAGGTTCGGGTAAAGGCGGCACACTGACTATTGAAACAGGGCGCTTGAGTGTTAGTGATGGCAGCAAAGTGCAAGTCGCTACCTTTGATCAAGGTGATGCAGGCGATTTATTGATTCATGCCTCTGATTCAATAGATGTATTTAACACATATCGAGATAGTAACTTCAGCACGGGCATATTTGGTGGTAGTCAAATTGACAATATATTTCCGATAATACTTAAGGGTAACGGAGGCAAAGTAACTATAGAAACCAACCGCTTGAGCATCAGAGATGGTGGTCAAGTGTCCTCAGATACTTATGGCGATGGTAATGCAGGAACTTTGGGCGTACACGCTAGTGACTTAGTAGAAGTTGTCGGCACGTCAGAAACTGGAGCGATCAGTAGGTTGTCTGCTGACGTTAACAACAACGCTACCGGAAACGGAGGAGACTTAACTATCGATACTAGGCGGTTGGTTGTCAAAGATGCACAAGTATCAGCTTCGACTGATGGTAAAGGAAAAGCAGGCGATCTCACAGTTCACGCTTCTGATTCAATAGAGTTGAGCGGAGTGATTTTTGACCCTAATGGTAATCCTAATAAAGATTTTCCTGCTGGCTTGTTTGCTCAGGCTGACTCAGGACAGGGTCATGGCGGGAATCTGAACATTGAAACAGGGCACTTGAGTGTTAGTAATGGAGCTAAAGTGCAAGTTGCTACCTTTGATCGAGGCGATGCCGGCAAGTTGTCCATTCATGCAAAAGACATAGATATCTTTGAGACGACTCAACCCAAATATACTTACTATGCTACAGGTATATTTGCTGGCGTACAAACTGTTGGCGTAGAAAAACTCGAGACTGCTCAACTACCATCAGGTAACGGAGGTAATGCAACGATTAACACAAATCGCTTGAGAGTGAGAGATGGGGGAGTGGTAACAAGTAGTACTCAGGGAAAGGGGAATGCAGGTTCACTACAAATTAATGCTACTGACTCTGTGGAAGTTTTTGGCACAGCGCCTGGGGCCCAATTCAGAGCGTTTAACGAGCCTAAGAATAGTGAAATAAGTGCTGCGGCTACGCGAGATAGTACAGGTAGTGCGGGTTCGTTGAGCATTCAAACTGGGCAGTTGATTGTTAGGGATATGGGTTCAGTTTCTGTGAAGAGTGAAGGAACAGGGCAGGCAGGTAACCTAGAAATCAACGCTCGCTCAATCAAATTAGACAATCAAGGCACCCTCACAGCTACGACCACAACGGGTAACGGTGGGGACATCAACTTAATAGTCCGAGACTTGTTACTCTTGCGTCATGGCAGCGACATCAGCACCACTGCGGGTACTGATGTCGCTGGTGGCAATGGTGGTAACATTACTATCAATACCCCGTCGGGCTTCATCGTCGCCGTTCCAAAAGAAGATAGCGACATCAGCGCTAATGCTTTCAAGGGCAAAGGAGGTACTGTCAACATCAAAACCTCTGGTATATTTGGCTTCCAAATCAGTCCACCGCAAGATACCCCACTTAGTGACATCACTGCCAGTTCTGACCTTGGACCACAAGGTATTGTAACTATCAACACGCCAGATGTTGACCCTAGTCGCGGTGTATTTTTCTTACCCACACAGGTTGTTGATCCCTCGCAGAAGATTGCTTCTGGCTGTCCGGCTGGGGATGGAACAACGGGCAATAGCTTCACCGTCACCGGACGAGGAGGATTGCCACCTAGTCCTGAAGATATCCTCAGCAGTGATGTAGTGTGGTCAGATGCTCGA
Organism: uncultured bacterium; assembly: GCA_964246695.1. Lineage (GTDB taxonomy): Bacteria > Cyanobacteriota > Cyanobacteriia > Cyanobacteriales > Nostocaceae > Stigonema. The sequence continues at coordinate 526 of CAXTSI010000067.1, read as the reverse complement.
CTTCAAGGGTTCTCGGCTTCTAAGCATCCTCAGCCGCCCGTAACTGCCAAGCCGCCATCTCACCCGGCGGCGGCGATAACGATCGCCCCAGCGACTGGTTGGGTGTTTAATAATAAAGGAGAAGTCACTCTCATTGCTCAAGCACCCAATGCTACCCCCGAAATTGGATCTAATCGCATTAAGTGCCATGTGTCCTCAAAGTAGAGACTAACCAGGTAAGTAAGTCGGCGTCAATAAACACAACTATCTGTTAAGGCTGTTAGTAGTTAGTTGTTAGTCGTTAGTCGTTAGTAGGCTTTCAGGCTATTAACAGAACTTAATATAGTTATGTTTGATTGTGCCTACCTACTTAGCAGTAAAGAGATCAGTGCTTTAACTTGAATAATAGACATTTCCGAAAAACAATGTAGAGAAGCGATCGCTCGCGTCTCGACAAGGTTTGTAGACAACGCATAATTAATTTTTGGAAATGTCTAAGAGGGTGTTTATAAATAAAAAATAAAGAGTACCGCAGTCATTCCTCAGC
>CAXTSI010000066.1:0-24745 GCA_964246695.1 uncultured bacterium | reverse complement strand
ACTCCCCACTCCCCACTCCCCCTGCTATTCTTATATACTGCCGTAATAGAGCATTAACAAATCCTGTAAGTCCGGAAAAGCCGTTTTCTTTTGCTAGTTGGACGGTGGTGTTAACAGCAGCGCTGGCGGGAATTCTTTCTTGATAGCACAGTTGGTATAAGCCTAAGTGCAGGATAGTGCGGAGGTCTTTTGGTTGTTGGTGAGATTTCTTTTTACCAAGTTGATCGATGAGGACATCGAGAGTCCGTTGTCTTCTGACACAGCCATAGACCAATTCTGTAACTAGGCGGCGATCGTTGTCAGGTAAATTAACCAGTTGCAGCACTCGGTCTAAAGCAATATCAACATAAGCTCCCTGATGAACGTCTCGCAGAGCAATAAAAGCTAATTGACGGGGGTTGGACATAAAAAAGCAGAAGCCCTTCGTAGCTACGTGGGGGCTAGAAAATTCTACTTATTATATTGTAACCGCCGACAGTGTGCCGCAATTTAACCAAAGAGTATTGTGTCAACACTGTTGATTTCAAACTCACATGCTCTAGAGACAAGTTCTGCAGGTAATTCCTCAAAACTAATTAATGGTAAATGAGTGGGGTTTTTCATCAGTTCTGTTGCTAATAAGAAACCAGTAATTGTCCAAGTTTGATATTTCCTAGCTTGTTTCCCCATCAGTCGCCCCCTCTTACCATCGTAATACTCAGGCCATTCATCATCATATAGACGTGCTTTTGCAGTTTCAATAGCCTTTTGTCCAAGATCTGTTCTATTGGTTTTCACACATGCTGCTACCAACATCCACATTAAGACTGGCCAACTTCCACCGTTATGATACGACCAAGGTATATTTTTGGGGTCACATCCAGTCACAATTCTGTACTCTTCGTTTTCTAAAGCTGGGAAACAGATTTTCATCGGCATATCTCCCACCAAGTCGTCCCATCGCTCCTCAATGAGATTCATAATCGCTTGCGACTGGTCCTCAGTGGCGAGGTCTGAAATGATCGCCATTAAGTTTCCCAGTGAAAAGAAGCGACTATCTAGCTGCGATGGTCCGACATTACCGACTAGATAACCACCTTTTAATGGCAACCACTTGTCCAATTCATAGTAGGGAAGGGAATCTGCATATATATTGAAGAGATTCACAGCTGTCTTACCATACTCTTCACTTTTGAAGCGATAAATTGCACTTAGGCGATTCATATCTATCCAATAATGCTGGCGAATATGACCACACAAGAGAGGTAAGCGGTTATCAATTGCTTCAACAATATCTTCATTGCCTTGAGGAATCAGTAACTCGTGAGCCGCACGCAATGCAGCATAAAATAGAACTTGAATTTCCAGAGGATGCCCATAGATACCCATACGACGGTCAATCATACAAGCGCCATCTGGAACTAATATGGTTGGATACATGTCAAACCGAGTCGCCAAGCAGAGTTCCATAATTAACCTGATACCTTCTTGGAATTCAGGTTGATAAGCCAGACAAAAATCTTTTGAGGCGATTACATAAGCACGCAATAAAATAACCCACCAAAGACAGGAATCAACTGGTGTAACTCTAGCGATCGCGTGTTCACCAAAATCAGCTTCTAAATATTCTTGCCCCTGAACTGATACTACTTTGAAGCTAGCTGGCATTAAACCTCGACCAGGCTTATAAGCATCTAATTGCCGTTCTTTAGGCTGTAACTTTAAGGTTACTGCTAAGAAATTGCGGACAATATCTGTTTTGCCTTTAATCAGAAAAATTAGGGCTGAAGATACAAAATCTCGGACAAAACACTGGTCGTAATTGAGCGATTCCATTGATACATCATAAGCGGCTACCGTCCCAACGGGACGCCCTTGATAGTAGATAATCGTTCTTTCTAGTGCCTCCCATGCCTGGTTCTCTATATTTTTATTTTTTATCAGGTCGTCTAACTGCATTGCCCAAACAACTCCTTTGATTTAGTAAATGTAATTTTGTGGTAGCAGCCCCTTGATTAGATAGATATATCAGTCTGCTACTTTGATCATAACAATGTATATTTGGGGGAATGCCAAATATAAATCAAGGAAAATTTAGCATAGCAACAACAAATGTAGCTGCTCACTTTTTTTCGCAACTTAATTGACAATTATTTACTTTTTGTTAATTACCCTTTTAGTGAATTCAAAATGTATCACCTCAAGTAGTAACATTATGTTTTGGTTTAGTCACATAGAACTTATTTTTAGGTAATTAGTTTTTTCATTTAAAAGTCCGAACTCTTTGCTTTACCAAACAAAAACATATTTCTGTTCCTGTTTGAGTTTGATAAAAGCCTAATTCTTATTTAAGTAAACATACTTAAATAATCTTGAGGTTATTCGGACTTTCAATGATATTATTCGCCCCTATAATAAGAAATTATAACTAAATTTATTACAATGCAATATAACTTTAAAATTTCATTTGTGATGACTCCAATAATATTTGCGTATTTTACCCTACTTACCATTAAATCACGAACGATTATAAAGCAATACGGTTCAGTAGTTGTTTACCTAGAGACGCGATGTTCCTCGCGTCTATACACGTGTAAAATTTCCCGTAACCCTACTTGAACCGTATTGAATTATTAGGGTAATAGAAAAAACATAGCAATATTGCCCTACTTTCTAAAAGACAATAGGCAAGAAGAGCGAAGATCAAGTTATTTTTACAACAGCAATCAAACCTTAGTAATCGGCATCAAAGAATAGTAATGGTGCGCTGTGAGGATTTAGCAGTTTTACTTAAGCTAAGCCCACTCTCAATGCAATAGCATTCGCTACAGATCGTGGGCAAATGAATGAAGGTGATTGCTGCTTCCTTTGGCAGAGACATAATGTCGTAAACTTATGGCTCGACTTACCACCTACTATTACAATATGAAACCAATTTGTATCCTTCTGTGTGCAAAACTACAAAAAGATACAATTAGAGAATGTGGTGTGTCAGTCCCTTTGAATGATTCCTCTACTTAATATTATGCTGCTCACTTAGAGTTTTAATTGAGAAGGAGCAGGCATTTAAACCTTTAACTGTCAGCAAGATTGATTAAGTTTAAAGTTTTACCATACACAAATTTTTCTAGTGCATATAAAGCAATACCGTTCAGTTAAGGTCCGATCGGTAGGAATTTTAGGTTGTGTAGAACGCGCGGCGTTCTACATAGGCTCTTTTTTTGTTTTTTCATGATTAATTATCAATTTCATAGAAAATTCTTTATACATAGTAACCTAAGTCAATTATTTCTTCCTAAGTAGAAACAGTGAAATATTCCTGACTATTTTTAAAGCTTGTGTAAATCTTCATCTAAAGATAGTTGTATCGCAAATTACTAAGTAATTGATTGAGTACATCTTAAATTTGTAGGGTGCGCGCTTACGAGAGTACAGCACATTATATGGATTATTTCTACTCACCAAGAATCAGTAAAATATTCCTGATTATTATTAAAGTTTGTGTAAATTGTAGTATCCGACTATATTGCATGTTAGTTCGTTCTAGCACCTTAATTATCAATTAGTGGTAGATGTTGCGGAACTACGTTAAGCTAAACATACGTACTTCTACCGAAGGCAAGGGCGAATAGCTAACAGTTTTTCGGGAGAAAATAAGTAATTTAACTTATTCAGCAATCAATTGCATTCACAATATGGCGGACGTAATAGTTTGAAGCGAACCGACAGCACGTTTGTATATTAAGTTCATAAAAAATTACATAGAAAAATTCATGATAATAACCTCTCAAGCTGTTAAAACTCCCTCTGTTAAGTGCTTGCTCAACCTTTGGGCACAGCGTTACACACTTGACTTATCCTCTTTACCGTTATATAAATTGCAGTCCGCTGACTCGCCAGAGGGTCGGGCTTTAACTATCGCTAAACTGAAGGATAACGTATTAGATCTCAACTGCCAGATGGCATGGATACAAACCAAAACCTTTTACACTTATATCTCTAATATTTTAGATTTAACCGAAGCAAGGCGTATCACTCAGTTTGCCTTCCGAGTTTACAAGAAGCTACTGGAAATCTACCAACAGCATTTCTTAAGTAACCACGCTTCACCTACAGCAGTCGCGGAGGATAATTCTCTTTCTCGATGGGAGATGCCAGGGGTCAATGAGTTAGCATATGCGCTGGAACCAATATTAATGGTATTTCAAGAGCAGCACGTAGCATCCAAGGACTGGCGATCGCTTGGCTTTATGACTACGCACTTGAACTTTAGCAATAAGTTAATTCTCAAAAAGCTGACACCTGAAGAGCAAGTACTGCTCGTTCCTTACTTGAAGTTTGTCGAAGAGCAAGTGGCTATGCCTTGGCAACGAGTCTGCTTTGCTGCTGCTAAACATGAGTTAGGTTCGCCGACTTTAACTATTGTAGAGCAAATGTTACCTGCTGCCGAAGAGATTTCCCAAGCTACTTACCACCAACTTATTAATTTGTTCCCCAATTATCATGGTCGTAGAGGAAAGCTGAACGATCCAGAGGTAACACATTCTTGCATTCGCGACCTAACTATGTTCCAAGCCTACCTATGGTTATGTTTTTTAGAGGGTACTATGAAACCTATGGAAACGGAACTACTTCCTTTATGTGTGATGGTGGTAGAGGGGGTGGGCATTGAATGGGAAGTGACGGAAAAATGGTGTCAAGTATTGGCGGATGAAGTTATCAGTCGTGTAAACCCAGAACACAAAGCTTTGTTACTGCCTCACGTTCAAGCAATGCAGCAGGTATTTTTTGACCAACGTGAGCGTTTGGGTTTTAAGGAGGAAACCTACATAATTCGTAATTGATGATGACGCTCGTGCCTCTGCTGGCGTACCCGAAGATCGCTTCGCTATCGGGAAACCGCAAAATTCAAGAAGTTCCTGCCAAGACATTTTGCACCAAAATTTTTTGTGATATCAACACGGCTGATGTGTCATCTGACAATTTGCCTTTAATATCATGTCCGTATAAACAGTTACGATATCCAGCCCTCACCCCCGTCCCCTCTCCCATGCTTGGGAGAGGGGTGCCCACAGGGCGGGGTGAGGTTTCATATAATAACCGCTACACGGACATGATATAATTTGGGAATGCGATGATTGGTGTTCGTCAGTCAATGCGATGTACTCACAATACAGTTCAGTTAAGCACTAACCCAGAAACCCGGTTTCGCACTTATTTACCGGGTTTCTCTGACCTCTGCTACCCTTAACTGAACCGTATTGCTGGAAAACTCTCAAAATCCTTAATCATTACTGCTGTCGCTGCTGTTTGTAGTTGTAAGGTAAATCTTGGTAAGCGCGATCGCAAAAGTATAGCAGAGGAATGCCCCTACCAAATAACACTAACTCCATACTCAGCAATCTTGGAATCTAGTGTTAGCAGGGGTAGATTCTCAACTTGACTTTGAGCTACTAAAATTCGGTCAAAGGGGTCTTTGTGATGATTCGGCAAATAATAGGTTTGTAAGGTATGTCTTAAGTCAATTGGCAAAACTTGAAATGAGTTGATTTCTAACTGTTGTGCAAGATAAATCTCAGGTAACTCAGGCAAATCAAGCTTTCGCAGTTGAGCTTTAATTGCAATTTCCCAACCGCTAGCTGCACTAAAAAAAATCTGGTTATGGCGATCGCTCAGGATAGATTTGACAGTTGACGATAATTGCGGGCTATTCGTCACCCACCAAAGGAATGCGTGCGTATCTAGGAGTGCCCTCATGCAACAAAAGCGGACATAATATCATCAGGTAAGGGTTCGTCAAAATCTGGCGCAATTGTAATCATTCCTGCCGCAGTACCAGGAACTCTGGGTGGTAACACTGGCAATGCTGGAACAAGCCTTGCAATCTCTTGACCATCTTTAAGAATAGTAATTTCTTCACCTTTGCTAACCCGATCTAGCAAATCAAGCAGGCTGGTGGTGGCTTCCTCAATCGTGATGCTCATTGTCATAGCGATCTCGTTCTCCATAAACACTGCACCAAATCTATTGTACAGAATTAGATTTCTTTTCAGACTTGCGATTCACTATCTTACAATCACAATACTCCAGTCAATGTTTGCATGAATCTGAGGAAAAAAGAATGCAATAACAAATGTAAAATCTGTGTAGCTTAAAATTTATTTACATACATACCTTTATGTGCGCCTACCTACTTAGCAACACCAAAAATTGCATAACCTCAATACATCTGGAAATACATAAATAGTGAATGCTCTCACAGCGATCGCTACTATGTGGTCAATCTCAGATGATTCCACTGCGTTTCTCATGGCTCAATTTTATCAAAATTTGCAACAAAAGCTTGACAAAGCCACCGCCTTAAGAAAAGCAATGCTAGCTACTAAGCAAAAATATGGCAGTCCATTGCAATGGGCTGCATTTACTTTAATTGGGGAAGGGTCTTAATTTAGAGTAGCCGCGCTCTTTAGGTATAGTTAATGAAACCCAAGGTCTACATCGAAACATCTATTCCTAGTTTTTACCATGAGGTACGCTCTGAACCTAGTATGGTGGCACGTCGGGATTGGACACGTCAGTGGTGGGATAACGCCAGCAACCAGTACTCGCTTGTAACCAGCGTTGCAGTATTAGACGAGATCAACAGAGGTGATTTTCCTGGTAAAGATGAAGCGATTGAGATGATTAGCAGTTTACCATTAATTGTTGTCGAGCCAGCCATTGCTGAAATTGTTCAAGCCTACATTCAGCATCAAGTTATGCCGAAAGATCCAGTCGGCGATGCCTTACATCTTGCATTAGCTTCCTATCACAAGTGTGATTTCCTACTCACGTGGAATTGTCGTCACTTGGCAAATGCGAACAAGTTTGGTCACATTAGGCGAGTGAACGTTATGCTTGGTCTATATGTCCCAATGCTTGTGACTCCATTAGAGTTGACGGGAGAGGAAAATGATGTTGAAAGATGACCCAGCGATCGAGAGAATAAGAGAGGCGCGACATTGCATATCTAAGGTGCATGGGCATGATCCGCAGAAATTAGTGAATTACTACATCGAACTTCAAAAACAATATCAGCTGATAGATAGCGAAAAAGAACAACAATCTGAACCTGTACAAGCCTCTAGCAAAGGAGAGAAAAACTAAGTCGCTATGGTCAATTCAATTGAAAACGGCTGTAAGGCGATCGCGCTTGACGATTCATCCCTATCCCACCCAGCCAGAAGTAATCCGCAGCGCTGCCGATGTTTATAGTCTTAACAGTTTGATGACTCCAGTCGTGAAGAAACTCGCCTCCACAAGGCTTGCATGGAGGCGTTAATCTGGAAGTTCCCTTGCATAACGTCCCATCACTTCTGCCGCATCCAACACATGACCCTCCATCGCTGCCATTACCTGTTCTTTGCTTGCTCCGGGTGGTAAATCGAGCGGTTGGTCTAATGCAAAGACTTTGAAAAAGTAGCGATGGGCACCGTCGTTTTTAGGTGGACATGGTCCCCCGAAACCTAACTGACCAAAACTGTTTTTTCCTTGCATGCCGCCTTTCGGGAGTTTAGGGTGGTTGGTAATTCCTTCTGGTAATTCACGCATATCGGCGGGTAAGTTATAGACAACCCAATGGGTAAAGGTTTCGTTGGGTGCATCGGGGTCATCCAAAATTAAGGCAAAGCTATTTGTCCCTTGAGGAGGTGCTTCCCAGCGTATGGGAGGAGAGATGTTGTCACCATCGCAGGTGTATTTAAAAGGGATGGTGCTGCCAATGAAAAAAGCTGGACTTCTAATTTCCATAGTTTACAAAAGGATTTTTCTGCAATTTATATACTTTTCAACAAGGCATTACACATTTTGAGTGAGCATTGAAGGAAGAAAGAGAGAAAAATTAATTAAACTTTTATCTCTTATCTTCCTATATTTCTGTAAAATGTCAAACTCTAAGCTGTGGAAGGTTGGTGTAGTATTTCCGAAATAAAATCGCTCCGAAATTAGTTAGCAAACAGGAGATTGCTAGCCATAGCAAAATATAAGTGGGAGCCATCACCACGCCGATCGCAAACCAAGTATAGACGTGCAGTACCATGACGAAAGCAAAAATGCTGGCAATTCCAGCAGCTTGCCACACTTGGCGTAATGGGCGATGTAGTACAGTGAAAACCACACTCAGCAATGTCGCAAGTAAGTTTGCTGGCACGAGAAATGCACAAATAGCAACGCAGTTGGTGCGGGAAAACTCAGCTATAGTGTTGAGGTCGAGCATTAATCTTTTGGGATAATCTCAACACATTATAAAGTATAAGATTTTTTTTTCACATTACTAAATATTCATGAAAGTATACATTTAATATTTTCTTTAAATTAATTAACAGGGTTTCCCGCGCCCAGGCAACTGGCGCTCCCGTTGGGCGTTGGGCATCCTGCCCGCCCAGTTCAGTGGCAGGCAAGATGCCTGCCTCCACAAGAGGGATTTGGTTACTTTTTTATTTGGAATTCCCTAAACTCCAAATTTAAGTGTTTCTGCCAAAACTGGATGCTATAGCAATCCTATTTGAGATCCGAACACCTAAAGCTTTAGAAACCCGGTTTCTTTAAGAAACCGGGTTTCTGAAGTTCACGAATCATTAGACATAGCAGTGAAAATGATTGTAGAACTTTCGCGCTCTACGTCTCTACAAGGGTTTCAGACAACGAATAATTAAATTCGGTCGATGTCTATTTAGGATTGCTATATTGATATTTAACATTAGGATACGGAAACCAATTTCCGAAATTTATTATCAATCTAGTGTAGATTTGTAAAGAAGGAAAAATAAAGCAAATAACTAACAAATTAATAGCTAGAAGTTAAGCCAAGTCATATTGGAGAAAGATATGAGCGGTGAAAAGCGGCGGTATGTTAGCGTTGAAGAACAAGAATTGCGACGGTTGCGAGAGCAAGACAGCCGCTTGCGTTCTTTGCAGCAGGATTTGCCAGAGCGATTGAATGCTGTGAGAGAGCAAGCACGGCGAGAATTTCAGCAGCGCCTCGCACCTCTGGAGCAACGGTTTCAACAGCAGGAACAACAAACTCAAAGATTGCAAAGTAGCCTTAGGGATTTAGAAATAAATACTCAACAACGGTTGCAGCGACAGCGGCAAGAATTTCAAACAGGGCTGCGTGAGGTGGAGTATCGTCAACAGCAAGCGCTACAAGACGAAACAACTCGCTTAGAATCTGCCATACGGCAAGGGCTTAAGCAGCAACGCAAAGAGTATTTGCAAATTACCCAACAGCAACGCCAGGAGTACACCCGGTTGATTGCTCAGCAAGATCAAAAATTTACGCAGATCATTGCGGAAGAACGACTTGCACGTGAGCAAGGGCGGAAAATTATACAACAGCAAATTAATCAAGTTGTCACTGACATTGAACAGGAAAGACAGCGAAAAGCCAAAATTGCTGAAGATTTACTCTCGGATGTAGAAGCGATTTGGGAACAAATTCATCAAAATTACCAACATCAGCGGTTTGCACCAGGGCGTCTTGACGATCTGCGGCGTGGATTGGAGTTGGCTCGTAGTAATATAGAAGCAGGTGTGACTGAGGCGGCAATTGCTACCACCCAACAAACCTACTTAGATTTGGCAGACTTGCGCCTAGAATTGGTACAAAAGGAGCAAGAATGGCTGTTACTCTACAATGCGGCTTTGGAAGATTTAAGAAGCTTAATTGCAGAAGTACAAGCTAACCGAGAATGTGAAGTCGAAGTTGGTCAAGGTGATGAAGCTCAAAAGTTTAAATTAGAAGTAGATTACTGGGTAAATGGTCGTTTGACTGAGTACGAGCAGCAACTGCATCAGTTAGAGTCACAATTAACAACCGGAGAATCTACTCTCACCACTGAACAGGTAAAGGAAATCGGCGAAAAAATAACTGCTTTACAACCCACTTTGGGCGACATTGTAGAACAGGCGAAGTTGGCGATATTAAGTTCGCAATTACGCGCAGAAATCGCTGACAAAGTGGTAGAAGTGCTTTCCTCTGTGGGGTATACTCTAGTCGATGCAAACACAGATGCCGTTTACGAAGGCGATGACCAGCGCAACGCTTATGTAGTGAAAGTAAAAAATATCGCTGGAGATGAGGTGGTGACAGTTATTAGTCCAGAGAAAGAGTTTGGAGACAACTCGGTTTCTATTAATACTTTCAGTTCCACAATAGTCGATGAACAAGCTACCCAACAAAATGCCAAGGCTATTTTTGACGCTTTGCAACAGGAGGGAGTCCAAGGAAGTGGCTCAATAGAATGCAATGAGCAACCAAGGACTGAATATCAAATTATGGAGGAAGTCAAACAGCGTCAAGTTAAACAGGAACAAGGGCGATCGCAACCTGGTAATTAACCTTCAGCCTTTAGGCTAGCACCGCTGCGCAAAAGTCAAAAGCCTAAGGTAATAAGTCAAAAGTATTATATATCAAGGCTTTTGTCTGTTTGAAATGGTTGCTTTATTTCCGCCGCGCTGTACTAGTACCGCTAAGATTTGGGGATTATCTATCTAAAATAATAGATATTATATTTCAAATGACTATTGAAAGAGTCACATCAGGATTAAATTTACAATCAGGCGATCGCTTCCTTGTCCTCTATGGAGCGAACACCAGCGACACTTTTTGCACCGCAGATTTACTGCTACAAAATATTGAACAAGTTTTGCACACCTATCTACAGAACTCAGGCTATCAAAGAATCTTATTCTACTCTGGTGTCCAAAAGCTGTATTTTCTCGATGAGCGATCGCGCGATCTCTGTCTTCTGCAACCCAAAACTTCCCCTCCTTCCACGCCAACAGAACCGATGCGGGTAACGCCTGGTCCTTTAGGAAGTGGGCGTCGGTTGCTGGGTAAAAAATCACAACAGACAACGATCCCACCCGCACCCACAGCACCAACTTCCCCCGCAAGACGATTGCAAGATATTCAAATCCTGCCTATCTTAGAAACCGTCATGCAGGATATCACCCAGAAATCTGCCATCATTTTCTCTAACGCTGAAGACTTGGCGAATTTTGACAACCGTCGGGAATTATTTGGGCGCATGGTAGACTGGTCACGCTTGTCCCCCAGCTATCATAACCTCTGTATTCTGATTTTTCACCATGAAAATCGCACTCAATTGCAAGAGTTTTGTGAACGGATTGGGTTCACTTTTTTGGCAAATCTGGTGATAAATCGGGATCGCTCAACTCATCGCGGGTTTAACTTTCATCGTCTGAGTTCCCCGGATGCTAGGGAAATGAGAGCATTCATCGACTATTCTCGACTGCAACACCGTAAAGCTGTAGACTGGGCAACAGTAGAGAAATTGTCTGTTTGGATAGCAGCAGAAAATCGTTCGCTCAAGCACTGGTACGATCGCTTTCAGGAAACCCGCGAGATATGCCAAACAGAAGCGCGAAGGTTAGGTTGGCTTTCTGGAAATATTAGCACTCAATCTGCTCTAGAGCGGTTAGAGCAGATGATTGGTCTTGACTCAGTAAAACAGGCGATTCGGCGACTCAGGCGATCGCTCGAAGTTGAGCAAGTACGGGCGCGTCAGGGGTTAACTACCGAACTTCCTCGTTTGCACATAGTATTTAAAGGCAATCCTGGTACTGGTAAAACTACTGTTGCTCGTCTAATAGGTGAAATCTACCGAGATTTAGGATTACTGCGCCGAGGTCATGTGCGGGAGGTGGCGGGACGAGACTTAGTAGCGGGGTATGTAGGACAAACAGCCATCCGCACCAATGAAATTATCGACGAAGCTCTTGATGGAGTGTTATTCATTGATGAAGCATATACCTTAAATCAAGGTGGAGACAATGACTTTGGTCAAGAAGCCATCAACACCCTACTAAAGCGCATGGAAGACGAGCGCCATCGGCTGGCGGTGATTGTCGCGGGATATCCAACCCGAATGGTGGAATTCATTAATTCTAATCCGGGTTTGCAACGGCGCTTCCCTAACGAAATTGTCTTTGATGATTATACCCCAGAGGAGTTAGTAAAAATTTTTCGGCAAAGAGTCTCAAGGGTGGAGTGCTCAATGACACCTGAATTGGAAGAAGCTTTGAAAAATTTGTTTACTGTTCTGTATGCAAGACGCGACGAGAACTTTGGAAATGCAGGGTTGGTCGAGAATATTTTTAACCAGATGGATGAGTTGCGAAGTCTGCGAGTCACCGAGCAAAAACTCGACTTTTTACGCGAAGCATTCCAAGTTACAGACTTACCTCCCGAGTATCAGCAACAAGGCAAAAAAGATGAGGAGAACCTAAAGGAGTTATTGCAAGAATTAGACAGGATGGTAGGTTTGCACTCCGTCAAACAGGCGATTCGGGAAATTATCGATAGTCAGTTGGCAAATCAACGCCTGAGAGCGGCTGGAATGCTCCGTGCGGATGAAACGGAAACGCGACATATGCTGTTTACAGGAAATCCCGGTACTGGTAAAACTACTGTAGCACGGTTAGTAGGGCAAATTTTCAAAGCTTTGGGGTTGTTACAGAAGGGGCAATTTGTAGAAGTAGACCGCAGCAAGTTAGTCGCAGGATATGTAGGACAAACAGCACTAAAAACAGGTGAGGTCATCAAATCAGCTTTAGATGGAGTGCTATTTATTGATGAAGCTTACGCACTCTCTCGGAGTGAGTCTAGTAACGATTTTGGACGGGAAGCAATTGATACTTTAGTTCCAATGATGGAGAATTACCGCGATCGCTTGGTCGTCATCCTTGCGGGTTATTCCCGAGAAATGGAACAATTTATTGAGGCTAACTCTGGAATCGCTTCGCGTGTTGCCTACAAGATAGAGTTCCCTGACTACAATGGGTATGAACTATATCAAATTTTCCTGAATATGTCCCAGAGGGACGGGTGGATTTGTCCTGATGATGTTCAAGTCCGCTTAGAAGTTATTTTTAATACTATTTATCATAATCGGGGGCGGAATTTTGGCAATGGTCGTGAAGTGCGGAATTTTTACGAAACAATGGTGAAGCGGCTGAAAAGTCGGATAATACGAGAAAATCTGACTGGACAGGCGATGAGGACATTTTCTTTAGAGGATATTCCTGTGGGAAGTGAGGGTAGTTAACAATGGCACAGTGTCCAGTTTGTCAGACTGAGTTGTCTGTGGAACAGGTCAATTGTCCTACCTGCAGTTGGGATTTAACACCTTATCCAATTACATTTCAACTACCAGACGAATTCCTGCAAAAAGAACAAGCAAAACTGGCTTGGGCAAAACAAATATGGACGCGGGTTATTCAAGAAGCAGCGCTAACACAATCCCAGCGAGAAGATTGTCAACAAGAGCGATCGCAACTCCAACTTCAGATATCACAACTTCAATCCAAACTGGAGTCCATTCACAAACAAGTCTTAACACTTGAATCACAATTAGAACAAGTCAAATCAGAAAAAGAACAGTTTCAATCTCAGCTATTTCAAGCGCAGTCACAACTGAAGAAGTCTAACAAAGAGCGATCGCAAATGGAATCTGAATTAAAACAGGTTAAAGCAGTGCGATCGCAATTGCAGGAGCAACTGAACTTTGTGTTATTGAAGCTCCAACATTTAGTAAAAGAAGGTTCTTCGTCCGATGTAAACATTTTATTCTCTAATTTAGAAGAAAGATTAGAGAGTATGGAAACACGCTGGAAACAGATGTCAAGAAAAGTTTCCACTAGCTGGATTCCTAACCTGATTTCAAAATTAGCTGCAGGACTACTTCACATCCCTGATAAGTCCGTAGCGAAAGGTCAAATTGATGATGTGATCCAATCCAAAGAACTGACACCATACACATCCTCTTTTCTAAAGAATATACAGTCAACTTTGGATAACCAAAATATAGAACTAGACAATCTCAAAGATTATCTAGCAAAGTGTTTGACAGAAATTGCAAATCATAATCCAACGACTCAAGTAGATGCTCTTTTAGAGACTCATCGGGAATTAAAATTCAAAGATATTATTAATGACGGAGGACCCTCATTATATGACGCTTGGTAATCAATCTATTAGCCTAGTTATTGGTATTGACTTTGGAACATCGCGTTCTGGCTATGCTTATGCCTTTACTGATGATACAAAAATTTTTGGAAAAAACGACTGGTCAGGTGCACCTGCGCCTTATCCTAAAACCCTAACTCATCTTTTATATTCGCCGGAGGGCAAAGTAGAGGCTTGGGGTTTCGATGCTAGGAAAAGATTGGCACAATTACGAAGAGACAAAGCTGCTGATAAATACAACTTTTTTCAAAACTTTAAAATGCAGTTGCGAGAGGGTAAAGAAAGAACAGCAAATGGACCCGTGATAACCACAACTAACGGACAAAAGTTTGCTGTTGTTGACTTAATAGCAGATTACCTTAGACTTCTTAAAGACCTTGCTCTAAAAGAAACTAAAGCTGCAACCTCTGGAATTTTACGTGAAAATGAAATTAAATGGTGCTTAACAATACCAGCAATTTGGACAGATGCTGACAAACAATTGATGCGGGACGCTGCACAAAAAGCTGGATTAATTGGTTCTTCAGAAGCGGAAGCTGAACGTCTTTTTCTGGTTTTAGAACCAGAAGCAGCTGCCATCTATTTGCAAGAAAGAGAGAAATTGCAGCTAGAGCCAGGAACTCGTTTTATGGTAGTTGATTGTGGGGGTGGCACAGTTGATATCACAGTTCATGAAGTGGTTTCAGGAAAGGGACTGCAAGAAGTCGCTGAAGGAACAGGCGGTGCTTATGGTTCAACTTATGTAGACCGTAGTTTTAGAGAATATTTAGAAAAGAAACTTACTGCCGCAGCAATCGAACGTTTCCATGATGAAGAACCTGTAGATTACCTAGAAATGATGGCAGATTGGGAACGAACCAAGTGTGACTTTGATCCGGAAAGAAGTGGCAATATTATTTATTTCCCTATTAGACAAAAGCTTTACAAAATATTAGCCAAAGACTACTCCAATGTTCTAGAAAGTCTAGCCGATGAACAAGATGGAGAAGATAGCAACATCCTCCTTAGCCGTGAAACGATGAATGGTATCTTCACTGCCACACTAGATGGCTTAGTTGAAAAAGTTGAGGAAGAGTTTGCAAAGCTGGGTACTCGAGGATGTGACTTGATTTACCTTGTGGGAGGGTTTTCTAAATCTCCTCTGTTACGACAGCAAATTCAAGAAAAGTTTGGCAGTAGAGTCAAACAAATTGTTATGCCTTCAGAACCAGGTGAGGCTATTGTACAAGGGGCTGTGTCTTTTGGACTGAATCCTGAGACAATTCGCTCTAGGCGCAGTCGTCTGACTTACGGTTGTGAAATAAGTGTATCATTTGATTCTGATAAAGATCCAAAAAGTAAGAGATTTTATTCAGATGGTCTTGAAGAATACTTATGCCACGACCGCTTTTTCGTTTTTGTGTTGGCTGGAGACAGTGTAGGGGTGAATGAAGAAGTTATACAAATATTCGTGCCTACGGAACGCAATCAAACAGGGATGCTATTTGAGTTTTATGCAACCAAAAAACAGAAGGTTCGTTACACTGACGAGTCTGGAGTTGAGAAACTCGGAGAATTGACAGTTGAAATGCCAGATACTACAGGCGGACTCAAGCGAGAGGTTGAAGTGACAATGTATTTTGGCAAAACGGAAATAAAAGTAGAAGCAAAGGATAAGACATCGGGTAAACAGTACAGTACTACTCTGCGCTTTTCATCGACTTATTCCCCAGAAATCTTAGGAGATTAAAGTGGAAAATCAACAAATTCCAGAAGAACCAACAAAAGAGCAGAAATTATTAAACCCATCAATTGGAGAGGGGGAAATAATTGAAAACCAAACCCAAGAAATTACCCCAGAAAAAATATCCAACTCCGTGAAAAGTGAACCTGATAAATCTATTCAAGAAGCTAAATCAGAATTGCCACTAGAACAGACCAAAAATTTGCCTTCTGAATTGCTAGCACCTAGCGACAGGGGAGGATTATTCCAGTCAATTCAAGATGGGGTTGAACAAGTCAAAGTTAAAATTGGTATGAGTAGCCCACCACAAATGCAAGTTACAAAAATTGCGGCACAACGTTCTCACCTTCAGACTATTTTACATTGGCTGGAAAATTTGAAACCGGGTAATGCAATAAATTTGCAAGACATTGGTACTATATCAAATAGAATTCCTATTATAGATGAGTTGTTATTATCATACTCCAACCTTATCCAAGAACACGAAAGCCTGAAAGGGGAAGCAGCTCGTTTAAAAAGTGATATCAAAATATGGCAGGAAGAAGCTAGAAAATATCAGCAACAATATAGTGAGCGTTCTCAATCCACTTCTCGAATTGCAGAGAAAAATGTGGATTTGCAAAGAGACAATAATCGTTTGCAGCATGAAAATCAAAGACTTTATCGCGATATAAATAACTATGCTAGACAAATCGCATCATATTCACGATTTCAGCATGATAATGAACTTTTGAAAAGTCAGAACGCTGCACTTCAAAATGAAAATGTGCAGATTAAGCAAGAGTACAACAATCTGAAAAATGAGCGGGATGTACTAATAAGTGAAAGAGGTAGAATACTCGGTGAACTAGCAGCAAAAAACAGAGACAAAAGTACTACATACACTACATCCATAGGTGGTGATGCTAGTCTACAGCATCACATATTATATCAGGAATTTAAACAACTCAAAGACCAAGAATTTAATGTGGTTAGCAATGAGATGTTTCGTTATCGCTGTGAACAAGACCCTGCCTTAAAAGTTAATCGTAAACAGGAAATTGCGACAATCAAAGCGGTGTTGACAAAGCAAGTTATTATCAATGGAATGAAATTGTTTACAGGAAATACTGATTTTCCACCTGAAGCAGTAGAAAATGTTTTGAAGGCTATTAGCCAGTCATGTTGTAGGGATTTAGAAATGGCAGAAAATTCCGAATTTCCCGAAGCAATTAGCAATGAACTTGACAGCTTAATTAAACAAGTCATGAAACTGCTTAGCGAAACTAACAGTGCTGGTATTAGCAAGCGTTCTTGGAATCAGGAGGAGTTTACTACAGCTGTTAAAGACATCAGTAAATCTGTTTATAATGCATTAAAAATGCCAGAAGAAACGGACATTCCCGAAACAATTCGCATTGACACTGAGAATTTAGTACGAAAAAGTCTTGAGTTAGTGAGGAAAATTGCTAGCGCTGACCCTCCTGGTATCCTTTGGATTGAGAAAGAAGGTATCTCATTTCAATCCGACAGGCATGAGGCTATGTTAGGTTGTGAAGAAGGGGGAAAAATTTTGTTGACGGTTTATCCAGGATATCTTGTGGGCGATCGCGTTTTTGAAAAAGCTCTTGTCTTCACAGTACCAGAACAATCAGTTTAGTCCGAAATCATAACAGATGCAAGAGTTGTTAAAAATTCGTAGTTCGTAATTCGTAATTCGTAATTATTTTTCATCCGGGGATTTAAACCCCGACTGAAAAATGACCACGTGTCTCCGCTCTAGTTCAAAACCAGTTTTGAATTACTAATTACGAATTAGCAATTACGAATTATCATGAACCCAGCGCTCCCAACGAATTTGCTAGTTACTAAAAATCGTACAAACACAACAAATGTCTTGAAATTACTTAACAATATTTCATTATGCCTAGCTACAAGATTGGTCTAGATTTCGGCACTACTAACTCCATCATCTCCTACCTAACCCCCAACGGAGAACTAGAAGCGTTTCCCTATCCTGCACCAGATGGACCTAAGTATATCGCCTCGTTCATTGCCTACCATTCAGACGGTTACACTGAAATCGGCGCTCCAGCCCGCACTGCTGCTGCTCATGACAAGTCTGTTGAAACCTATGGCAATTTTAAGATGCGGTTACCCCTACCAGAGTCTGAGTTTTCCCAACACTTTCCACTCAAGCGGACTCCCATCAGTGTGACTATTGATTACCTGCGCGAACTGCTGATATCTCATGAAAACGATTACAGTTTTAGCCGTGAAAAAGGTGAAATTACTAGTCTTGTTGTCTCGGTTCCAGAAATTTGGCAGCATAATATTTATAATTTAGGTCGGCAGCGCCTGCAAGAATTAATTCAAAAAGATTTAGGACTAGAAAAACAACTCATCCAGCTAGTCAGTGAACCTGTTGCAGCAGCCGCTTATTATGCTTGGGAAATGCAACGGCGTGCAAAGGAAGATAATACTGAATCTTTTAGTGGCAACTTGCTCGTTTGTGATATGGGAGGTGGTACATTTGATGTAAGTCTCTGTCGTATTTACGGAGAAAACAAAGTTGAAGTGCTCTACTTTGATGGACAAGGTGATAAAGGACTCGAATCAGCTGGTGTCGCTTTCGATCGCCGTATTGTTCAGCAAGCTTACACTAAAAAGTATGGTACACCATTAGATGAAAATAGCCAAGAATTTATTAGCTTGTTGAAGGAATTTGAAAGCGTCAAAATTAGCAGTCATAGCAAAGCTACTAGAAATCTAACTAACTATCTAAATGCCCCAGATGACAAAGCAGGAGATGAAATTTATAAATTCAATGGATACACAGTCACTCTCGCAGAAGTCAAGGAGGCATTTACCCCGATTGCTCAGGGTATTGAAAAAGTCATAACAAGAGTTAAAAGCTATACAGAAACAAATGGTTTAAGTATTGACCGCGTTTTTATGGTAGGGGGCTTTTGCCAATTTCTCCTAGTACAAAAAGCCATTACAAATACTATAGGAATGAATAAAAACGATCCTCGTATAGATCAAACATTTAATATTACTAACAGTGCTTATGCCATCTCCTATGGAGCCTGTCTTATTGCTAATGGCTTAGTAGACCCTATAGAAAAATATATCCACACTATTGGTATTGTTTTAGAAACAATCAAGATTCACACCGGAGAACGGGAGAAACTCGAAATTACTCTCATTAAGGGAGGTTCTAGTCTAGATAGTTTAGTAGCTCCGAATTTTTCTTCTGAAGAAGTTACACCACTTGAGAAACGCATTGCTATTACTCTGTGGGTACAGCTTCGGTCTAAAGGTAAAAAGCATCAAGACTCTCTGCGAGACATGATTGATTTACCCAATTACTCCCCTAACGCAAAATATCGTGTTGGGATGAAAGTTGACCGCTCCCAAATTGCTTATTTAATAATTGAGGAGACACGCTCTGGAAAACTTGTTGAATATACACTAGGGGATATCATTGTCAAAATGTTTCCTGGTTTTGTCTTAGATGAAGAAGAGGAATAACTTTCCAATCAGGTTAATTTTATTTAATTTAGATTAACAAATAAAGTGAGAAGAGCTATGCAGCCAAATCAACAATATAATATTGATAATATTACTAAATTATTGCAACAAATACAGCAGCATAAAAACCTATTAGACTTTGAAACAATTCAACTGCCTTTTGAATTAGTACAGGCAGAAATGAATCTTTGGGAATCCACCTTTAATCCAGAAGCACTACGACAACTCGCTACCACAGATACAGAGACTATAGAAGCTTGGGCGATCGCTCTTTCTAAAACCCTCAACACCCTGTTAACAATTCTCAACACCTGGTTACCCCATCTGACGACTTTGCCTATACCAACCACACTTAAGCAGAAAATAAGCGAACGCGCTCAAGCAATAGAACAAATTGCTAACGATAAATCTAAACTTCTGCAATCCGCAAGCGAACTACTGCGCGAGGAACAACAGCTGCGTAAACAAAACGATGAACTCAGAAACTTAAAGGAGAAAGCCAGCCAGCTACAAAAAATCAAAGCCGAAGTGCAAGCAACTAACCTGGAAACTTTTAGACAAGAGATATCAGCCCAAGAGGCTGCTTTAGAACCACAACGCCAAGTTCTTGAAAACCTCCAGCAACAAAAAGCTGACTTGGATGAACAAATTGCTGCACTGCAACCACAGCAAGCCACCCTCAAAGAAGAGATTATTTATTGGCAATCTCGGCAGAATCGACTAGAAACCCACATTCGGGGTGCAGTTTCAGAACTAATAACCCTGACACAACAACAACGAGAGCGTTTATCAGAAGCTTTATCCCAAGAGCTAGCCACACTCGAAGAACAACGAGATAAACTGGCACACCAAGAACAAGAATATCATCAAGCTCAGCAACAATTACAAAAAGCAACAGAGGATTTTCAGAAATACCAATCTGCGACTCAGGAAATTTTGACAGCCGTAAATAATCATTACCAATCAGATCGAGACTTGGGAAGGTTGCTACCTGTAGACCATCAAAAAGTAGATAGTCACATCAGAAATGTCCAAGAACTTCTAGAAGCAATTGACCAAGAATTAGCTGTAGCCCGCAGCAAACATGAACAAACTCAACAAAAAAATCGTTTCTTTTTTTAGCTATGACTGTGCTTAATGTTGCTGAAATTTGCCCTGGGACTCGCGCTCTTGGTCCTGGTAAACGCTTTGTCATTTGGGTACAAGGTTGCTGCTTTAACTGTCGTGGTTGCATTTCTCCCGATTGGATTCCTCAAACGCAAGCAACTTTAGTCGATCCCCTACAACTTGCTGATTATATCTTATCAGTTCCTACAACAGACGGGCTGACGGTTTCTGGAGGGGAGCCAATGCTACAAGCAGCCGCCTTAAGCGAACTTTTCTCCTATCTGCGCCAAAAGCGCGACCTTTCTATTATCTGCTTTTCTGGTTTTACCCTAAAGCAGTTACAAGCCAAGTCTGACCCTGCTATTAATAAAGTTCTTACCTTAATTGATGTTCTCATAGATGGACAGTATATCCCAGAACTAAATGACAATCAAGGCATGCGCGGTTCTTCTAATCAAGTCTTTCACTTTTTAACGGACCGCCATTTGTCAGAAGCCAGTTTGTTTACAGAACGCAAACGGGATCTAGAAATTCATCTGCGTGACGATGCAGTCTTAATGGTGGGAGTTCCACCCCACAACTTCTCGACTGACTTCCAACGAGCAGTCGATATGGTCTCAAAATCCACTGAAATATAACCACTGAGTCATTTAATTGCATTCTACAGGAGTCAAAATCATGAGCGGTTTGAAATTGTGGCCAGCAATAGCAACAGCAGCGATGGGGATAGGGTCAGTCATTCTACCGATCGCAGCCGTTGGCGGAGTAGCTTGGGGGTTAAAGAAATGGCTGTCGTCGCGACACGAGCGATCGCAACGACAAATTCAAGAAGCTGAGAGGTGAAAAACCTCGATTAGAGATTTAGAGGTAGAAACTAACAGGCGATTGCAGCGTCAACAGCAAGAGTTTGAAGTTGCAGTGCTAGAGTCCGAAAGGCTTCAACAGCAAGCCCTAGAGCGCGAGAGCGAACGTCTTAACTCGGTACTTAATATCGGGCTGAATCAGCAACGCAATGAGTACATGGACATTATGAACAGCCAACGGCAAGAGTATACTCAGCTGATTGGAAACCAGGAACGTAAGTTCGATAACCTGATCGCAGCAGAACGTCAGGAACGAGAGCGCGTGCAGCAGTTTCTACAAGAGCAAATGATTGCTCTTCAGGAGAATATGCAGCAAGATAAGCAGCAGCAAGAAAAGTTGGCTCAAGATTTGCTGGCAGATGTCGAATTAGTCTGGACAAGTATCGACCAAAACTATCAACATCAGCGCTTTGCTCCGAGTCGCTTGGACGACTTAAGGCGCGGTTTAGACATGGCACGTCGTAACATCCAATCAGGGGTAAGCCAAGCGGCGATCGCACTAACGCAGGAGACTTATCTTGAACTTTTTGACTTACGAAATGAACTGGCAAGAAAGGAACAAGAGTGGCTGCTATTATATAATCAAGCACAGGCACACCTAGGTACTTTACTAGCACAAGTGCAACAGGCAAAACAGGAGTGTCAAGTGCAATTTGGAGAGGACACCCCACCTGAACGCTTAGATGTAGACCACTGGAGTCATGGCAAACTGAGCGAGTACGAACAGGAACTTAGAAACTTAGAGACTCAACTACAGCAAGGAGAATCAACGTTAACCATTGAGCAGGTTCAAGCTATTGGTGAGCAAATTGCTAGCTTGGAGCCACAGTTAGGAGAAATTCTGGAGCAGGCAAAGCAAGGGATGATAGCGTCTCAGTTGCGAGCCGACATCGCCTACCAAATCATCACCGAACTGGAGAGAATGGGTTATCGTCTGGAGAACCCTGAGCAAGACACAGCATATGAAGGCGACGATCCACGTAGAGCTTATGTAGCTAAGATGAAAAATATTGCTGGTGATGAGGTTGTGACAGTCATCAGTCCTGAACAAAACTTTGGCAGCAACTCAATTTCAATTAACACCTTTTCTCAAACGTTTGTAGATGAAAAGGCAGCGATGGAAAATGTAAAAGCAATTGTTGCTGCGCTCAAAGAGGAAGGAATAGAGCAAAATGGAGAGATAGAAAGTCGCCAAGAACCAAACCAAAGATATCAAAATTTGAATGATGTGAGGCGTCGAACACCTTAACTTTGTCTAACAAGGGCGATAGTCATGCCGTAACTTCTGCACCCCGTGGACTTGCTGGTTATTTAATGCCACATATATCCAGTTTGGATGAAATTGCCAGAATTCGCTCTAAACCAAACCCCCCAAACCACCCAGCCACTTTGGCAGTCAATGCAATATCTCCCATCCGTCCTAATGGTAAATGCCCTTGGGGTGCTTTTTCCACATCAAATATCAACATATCTCCGTACCATAATCCGTTTTTGCCTCGCCAACCAACCACTTCCCCAAACACTTCATAGGTTTTTTTATCTGGATTAGAGTCCTTTACTATTTTTTTCCAAATCCGATTTTGAACACTAAAACCAAAGCGTCCATTACTGTATTGGACCCACAGTTCATCAATGATACGTAGAACTTCGCACGGAAATTTGCGAAGGCTTTCAATGTCCATGTAACCTTGCTTTTCTCGCTTGGCTGTTTTCAGCATCAATGTAACCGTTTCTTGGTCTGCATCTTTCCACCTGCCATCTTCCAGAAAAGCTTCCAGTATTCTAAATTCTCGCAATCTTGATAAGCCTTCTGGCGCTGGAGATTGGCAGTTAATTCCCGCTTGAACAAGTTGCCCTTGACACACCTGTAAACTTTCCCAAACCTTTCTGGACCAAGCCAGTTTTTCTTGCTCTTTAAGCAAAAATGCCTCTGGTATTTGCCCATAAAAGGTAGATGGGTAGCTCATATCTTGCACCACCACCAGAAACCGGGTTTATTGCAAACAGATAAAGCTGAAACCATTAATTTATCGTTTATAAACCCGGTTTCTCTGAGCTTGTTGAGAATGGTGCAAGATATCAGGTAGGGAGTTACATCCCAGCCGCATCTTGAGCAGGAATTAATTCTGCCTTCAATATATTCAGTCTGGCAAACTGGACAACCAGTCATCTTAGCCCTCGCTGTCAATTCAATGAATACTACAAGCTACAATTGTGCAACTTTACTTACCTCATGAATTATACTTCTTTCTTACACCATACTTCTCACTTAGTTCTTATGTACTATTTGTTGAGGTTTTGTTGATGTGTGACAGTTGAGGGTGCGGAATGTGGGATGAAACAGTAACAGTTTACATATTGGCTGTCCGGCATACCTCACGAAAACCTCTGGAAGGTGAAGATTTAGTTCAGTGAATCCGATAACGACGCTCGGATTCTGAAATGGGATAATCGTTAGCACTCATGTCTCGACGTTGCATTAGCCCATCTGCATTGAATTCCCAATGTTCATTTCCGTGAGTGCGAAACCATTGACCTGTTTCATCGTGCCATTCGTACTCAAAGCGGACAGAAATGCGATTATCGGTGTATGCCCATAGTTCTTTCATCAACCGATAGTCGAGTTCTTTTGCCCACTTGCGGCGCAAGAATTCTTGGATGGCGTCTCGACCTTTGAAAAACTCAGTGCGATTGCGCCACTCAGAATCGATCGTGTAAGCCAGTGCTACTCGTTCAGGATCGCGACTGTTCCAAGCATCCTCTGCCGCTTTTACCTTCTGTCTTGCCGTTTCTTCGGTAAATGGGGGACGAATTGAAGCTGTCATAAGTTTACAGCAATGAAAGCAGATTGTTCGGTAGAATTAAACTGTAAACGAACAATCGGTACAATGTCAACAAGGAGTTCAAAATTTTTTTTTGAGGTGAGTGAATGTCCAAAGATACAGCAATTCCCAAATTGCTCACAGTTTTTCAGCAATACGGATATGAAGGAGCAACTTTGGCAAGACTTTCGGAAGCGACCGGATTAGGTAGAGCCAGTCTTTATCACCATTTCCCGAAAGGAAAAGAAGAGATGGCGACGACTGTTCTCGAGTACCTAAATCAGGGATTGCAAACTCAAATTTTGGCACCGTTGCGTAGCGATCTTCCACCTGCCGATCGCCTTCTGGCAATGAATGAAAACATTGATATGTTTTACTCCCAGGGCGAGAAATCATGTTTGTTAGCACTCCTGAATGTTGGAGAAGCGCATGATTTATTCCAAAACCAAATTCAACAAATGTTAGAACTGTGGATTGATAGCTTGGCAAAAATTGCGATCGAGGCAGGTGTCAATCCCAAAATTGCCCGCCAAAGAGCCGAGGATGCGGTTTTGCAGATTGAGGGAGCACTCGTGCTGTCGCGAGGATTAAACAACACAGAGATCTTCAAGCGTGTGCTGAAACATCTACCAGAAATGCTCCTCAGTTCCTAGGCAAGTTGCTAATTGCTAATTGCTAATTGCTAATTGCTAATTGCTAATTGCTAATT
>CAXTSI010000065.1:0-24765 GCA_964246695.1 uncultured bacterium | reverse complement strand
TTATTTTGGTGGTTCTTAATTTTTAATTTTTAATTTTTAATTTTTAATTTGAGCGCAGCGATTGACCTTTAAAGTCCAAAATTTGTAACTAAATATTAAGCGGTCAAATATTCACTTGACTCTCTAGTCAACTAGAGAGTGCAAAATTGTTTGAGTTGGGATATCAATCAAAGGTTTATCTCACATGGATATCACACTTAAACTGCGAGGCATGAGTTGTGCCTCCTGCGCTAGGAATATCGAAGAAACGATTCGTTCGGTATCAGGGGTGATTGATTGCAACGTTAACTTTGCTGTAGAGCAAGCCACAATTCAATATGACCAAAAGCGTACCAATCTAGAGCAAATCCAGCAAGCTGTAGAGGATGCGGGATATTCCTCTTCACTCCCAGAACAAGAAATGATTACGGGAGAGGATGATGCCCAGAAAGCCGCCAGTCTGGCAGAATCCCGCCAGATTACCCAGAAGGTTGTGGTGGGGGGTGCAATCAGCATTCTACTGCTTGTGGGGTCGCTGCCGATGATGATCGGGTTGAACCTACCGTTAATTCCAGCATTCCTACATCATCCCTGGTTGCAGTTAGTGCTGACAACACCCGTCCAGTTTTGGTGTGGTGGGTCTTTTTACCGGAATGCTTGGAAAGCCCTGAAACGCCGTGCGGCAACGATGGATACGCTGATTGTCCTAGGCACGAGTGCAGCATATTTCTATTCTTTGTTTGTCACCCTTTTTCCTGGATTGTTTAGAGATCGGGGTTTGATGCCTCATGTGTACTATGAAACCGCCGCAATTGTCATCACCTTAATTCTGCTGGGGCGGCTGTTTGAACATCGCGCCCGGGGACAAACGAATGTAGCCATTCGTAAACTCATCGGACTGCAAGCTAGAAACGCCAGAGTTATTCGTGATAATCGGTCTATGGATGTTCCCATCGTCGAGGTCAGGCTTAACGATATTATTTTGGTGCGTCCGGGGGAGAAAATTCCGGTGGATGGCGAAGTAACTGAAGGGACTTCCACAGTTGATGAAGCAATGGTGACTGGTGAGAGTATGCCTGTCAAAAAGCAGATGGGGGATGAGGTAATTGGCGCGACAATTAACGGGGCAGGTGCATTTAAGTTTCGGGCGACACGAATCGGGAAAGATATGTTTCTGTCGCAAATTGTCAAGTTAGTGCAACAAGCACAAGGTTCCAAAGCACCGATTCAGCGCTTGGCGGATCGGGTGACGGGATGGTTTGTGCCTGTGGTTATTGCCATTGCGATCGCCACTTTCGTCATCTGGTTTAACGTCATGGGCAACTTGACGTTAGCCTTAATGAATACAGTCGGAGTACTAATTATCGCTTGTCCCTGTGCCTTAGGTTTAGCCACCCCTACCGCTATCATGGTAGGCACGGGTAAAGGTGCAGAAAACGGTATCTTAATTAAGGGTGCGGAAAGTTTAGAACTTGCTCACAAAATCCAGACGATTGTCGTAGATAAAACTGGCACATTGACACTGGGTAAACCTACTGTGACCGACTTTGTCACTGTCAATGGCACCGCCAATAGTAACGAGTTAAAACTTTTGCGATTGGCAGCGTCTGTAGAACGTAATTCCGAGCATCCTTTGGCAGTCGCAGTGGTCAGGTATGCCCAATCTCAGAAAGTGGAACTGGCAGATGTCCAGAACTTTGAAGCGATCGCCGGCAGTGGTGTGCAAGGTATTGTTTCGGTTCACCTTGTACAAATTGGCACTCAACGCTGGATGGAAGAACTACATATCGACACCGAATGTAGAACTCTCGCAAGCAACGTTTCTACATGGGTTGCAGCTGGTAAAACCGTTGTTTGGATGGCGGTGGATGGGGAAATACAAGGGATAATGGGAATTGCAGATGCCCTTAAGCCTGACTCCGTGGCAGCAGTAAGAGGATTACGTTCGTTAGGTTTAGAAGTGGTGATGCTGACTGGAGATAATCGCTTTTCTGCGGAGGCGATCGCCAGTGAAGTGGGTATCAAGCAGGTATTTGCAGAAGTTCGACCCGACCAAAAAGCAGCTCTTGTGCAAGCACTGCAAGCAAAAGGGAAATTGGTTGCAATGGTGGGTGATGGTATCAATGATGCACCGGCACTGGCTGTTGCAGATGTGGGGATTGCGATTGGTACGGGGACGGATGTGGCGATCGCCGCCAGTGATATAACCCTGATTTCTGGCGACCTGCAAGGCATTGTCACTGCAATTGAGTTAAGTCGCGCCACCATGAGAAATATCCGCCAAAATCTGTTTTTTGCCTTTATTTACAACGTCGCTGGAATTGCGATCGCCGCCGGAATTTTGTTTCCAATCTGCGGCTGGTTACTCAACCCAATTATCGCCGGAGCAGCGATGGCTTTTAGTTCTGTTTCTGTCGTGACTAATGCCTTGCGCTTGCGTAACTTTCAACCAAAAACCACCGCCTAATTTTGGAGGAGTTTAGCAAATGTTCAGCAAAAGCAAGATTTTAGGACTTACGCATTGACAGAAATAAACAATTGTGTATTATCACTCGTTACAAGGCAGAGCCTTGTAATGCTCTGATGGTCGGCTCTGCCGACCGTCAAACCGTGAGGCAGAGCCTCCCTTAATCACATTCCCAGGCTCTGCCTGGGAACGAGCCAACGGCAAGATTTTGAACTGCCACACATATGATGGTCAATGTGTAAAGTGCGTAAGTCCTAGATTTTAGTAAGTTTTGCTGGTTTATGGCTTCTCCTTGGAACAGCATCAGGTCTAAGTAGGTCGAAAGAAAAAACCAAACTATGTCCGCCGTGAGCGAAACGAAGTGGAGCGAAGCAATCGCAAAGGTTTTCAATTGCTTTACATTTTGTACTTGCTATATTTATTTGTGCCGACCTACTTATAGCAATCCTAAATCATTCGTGAACACCTCTTCATTGTCCACGCCCAACGGGAGCGCAGATCCGATTGGGAGTGTTTCCCTCCTTCTCCCAATTCCTCGCCGCTGCGCGAACAGGGCTGTCTCACCAGTCGTCTAGTAGCGGGAAACACTCGTGGGGTGCGCTTACGCTCCCCTTGTCGCTGTTGTTGATAAATCAAATAGGACTGCTATAATAGCACTAATGCCAGCACACGATTCCGATATTGGTGCGGAATGTGGGTAAAATTGAGAAAAATTAATCCTATTTCCTAAACATAGCTACATGAATCTAAACTTAGTACGTCCATTGGCATTTATTGATTTAGAGACGACAGGGATAGACGTAGTCAATGACCGAATTGTTCAAATCGCAGTCTTAAAAGTACTTCCAAATGGTAAAGAAATCCCAACAGGAAGGAAAATTAATCCTACTATTCCTATTCCTCTTGAAGCATCTAAGGTGCATGGGATCTATGATAAAGATGTGCAAAATGAACCAGCTTTTGCTGAAATAGCTCAAAAATTAGCTAATTTTCTCAATGATAGTGACTTTGCTGGATATAACTCTAATAAATTTGATATTCCTCTACTTCTATTAGAATTTTCACGTGCAGGCATAGATTTTAAACTAGCGGGAAGAAATTTCATTGATGTGCAAACTATTTTCCATAAAATGGAACCTCGTAATTTAAAGGCTGCCTACAAATTCTATTGTGGTAAAAATTTAGTCGGCGCTCATGATGCAATAAATGATACTTGTGCTACGTATGAAGTTTTTAAAGCTCAACTTCTACATTATGAAAATGTTGCATACGAAGATAAAGATGGAAAAATATCATATCCAATAGAAAATCATCTAGAAACTTTAGCTAAGTTTACACCATTTAACTTACTTGACCCTACTGGAAAAGTAGTTTATGACGAACAAGGTAGAGAAATATTTAACTTTGGTAAGCATAAAGGTAAAACTTTAGTAGAAGTCTTTGCACAAGACTCTAGTTATTATAACTGGATAATGAATCAAGATTTTTCTATTTTTACTAAGAAAGCAATCAAGCGAGTTTGGGAATTGATTAATAAATAAAGTAAGTGAAAGCGGGGTTCAATTCTGGTGGACGCAAGCCTTCCGTTTTGCGATCGCTCCGAGGAACCAGAACTCTGCCATCATCCACAACATCATTTAGACTGGCAAACCCCCAAATAACTTCCTAGCCTTTTGCTTACTATATAAGAATGGAGCTAAGCGGATTCGAACCGCTGACCCCCTCAATGCCATTGAGGTGCTCTACCAACTGAGCTATAACCCCGTGCAGCCCATTGCTCATTATTGCTTAAGTATTAGCGATTTGTCAACAGTGTGGATTTAAAATAATTTATCGACATTACAGCAAATTTCATTTAAGTAGACCACAATATGACCGTAGGGGCGGGGTTACCCCGCCCTTACAATGTGGCGCGGGTTCAATTGAAAACTGCTGTAAAGCAATGCCACAGGCTTGTTTTGCTTTTAGTGTCTAAGTATAAAATGAGGCTGTGTGGTTCTGGAATGACCAAGCAGGATTGGGGAAAGTATTTGATTCTTCAACTGGATTTACATCACAAACTTTTAGGATTGGTCAAACCTGAACGCAAACGGCATCGACAATTGGCTCACCAATCCCAACTTATTTGGGGTTCTGTTGTGGTCCTAGAGGATGTGTTTTCCCATCAATATAGTACAAATGAACTATTAAAAAAGCTTCAGCACAATTACTGTTTAATATATAGTAATTTATGATACTAATTATGATAGCTTATACAATGTACCATCGGCGTCCGGTTATCAATAGATTCAGTATAATCTTGGACACTTACTCTTTCTAACTTACGTGAGCTTTAAATTCAGGCTAAGTTCCAAAAAGTTTTGATGAAAATTACCCTTACCCTGAATTCATGCTCATAGTATAGTTTATTAGGTTTGAATGGGTGTTCTGCCGATGGTATTTGCCAACCCTCCGATCAAGCAGGACAAGAAATGAAGAAAAGGTATAAAATAGCGGTTGCTGCCGCTGCTGTTGCTATGGGTTTCACTGGTGTTGGTGCGACCTCAGAGGCACAAGCTGGTGTAATTAATTACGGTTTCACTGTAGATGCGACTTCTGGTGCAAATGTGGGTCAGTATAAAGGTTCTTTGAGTTACGATGACTCGACCCTAACAAGGACAGGTTCCGAGAATGTGGGACGCGACCAAGGTTTATCCATTTTATTTAACTACTTGGGTACTACCTATACGGAGGATAACGATACTGGTTCCGAGGTGGGTTTACCCGTTATCAGCTTTAATAATGGAAACCTCTTGGGCTTGAACTACTTGGTTGATAATGAGTTTTACATCAGCGATCATCTAGGTTCTCCGTATACGGGAGGAGCGAAATTTTATAACAATCCTACTGAAGACGGAAATTCAGGGACACAGGTGGGTACAGTGAGTTACTCTGAGAGTAAGCCAATTCCTGAAAATAACACCATTGTTGGCGCAGTAACAGCTACTGCTATCACCTTGCTAATGAAGCGTAAGCAAGCAAAGTCAATCAAGGTCAAAGCTTAAGGAGTATTTTCTCTGGTAGGGTTTTTGGTAGAGGACTAACAGTGATTGATTTTCCGGCGTTGCTGATTCCATGTATGAAAATCATTTTACGTGCGGACCAACATCCTTGTCCTGACGTAGAGCGCGAAAGTTCTACATCCGGATTCATCCCTCAAAAAAGCAACGCCGATTTTCCTTTAGTTATCTACTGATTTGATGCAAATTTGGCGATCGCCAACATCACATCACAACTAATTGGTAATAGTTAGTAGTTACCTTTAGAGCGCGCCTACTAACTATTAGCAATCACGTTACTTTACCAAATAGCTTAGACAGTGCCCGATCAAGAAGTAAACTACTAACATAGCTGCTGCCGCGATCGCAACTAACATACCAGCCAACATCAGAGAAAATTCCTTATCAGCGAAGGCTCTCTCCATTAGGTGAAGTGACCACGCCACTAGCGCCACATCAAAAACTAAAATAGGAATCAACATATTTCTTAATATTTATTAATTCTAGTTAATCAATATTAACATCCTTTTCAGCGGCTTTGTTGAACTACTGTAAATGTAGTTGGATAAGGATTTACCATTCAGGAATACATCCTGACTGGAACTTGACGATCTCTCAAGTAGGTTTTAATCTCTGCGACACTCAATTGCCCATAATGCAAAAGCGATGCCAGTAATGCTGCTTGTGCTCTACCTTGGGTTAAGGCGGCGTAAATGTGTTCGCAATTGCCTGCGCCACCAGATGCAACAACTGGAATTTGTGCGGCTTCAGCAATAGCCTGCGTTAACGCTAAGTCATAACCTGCTTGAGTGCCATCAGCGTCCATACTCGTAACCAACAGTTCTCCTGCGCCGCGTTGTTCGACTTCTTGCGCCCAAAGTAAGGCATCTAAGCCTGTATTTTCTCTCCCACCTCGCACATAAACATCCCAACCAGGATTGGTGGGATCTTGTCTGCGCTTAGCATCAATAGCAATGACTATGCATTGATTGCCAAAGCGATCGCTCGCCCGATTAATCAAATCTGGATCGCGTACCGCTGCCGAATTAATACTAACCTTATCAGCTCCTGCTCGTAAAAGATTCTTAACATTTTCTAAGGATTGAATCCCACCACCGACAGT
Source organism: uncultured bacterium (assembly GCA_964246695.1). Lineage (GTDB taxonomy): Bacteria > Cyanobacteriota > Cyanobacteriia > Cyanobacteriales > Nostocaceae > Stigonema. The sequence goes on along the minus strand of CAXTSI010000065.1, from coordinate 18,158 downwards.
TAACGGAATAAAGACCTGTTCAGCGGTGCGGTACACCACGTCGAAAATAATGTCCCTGTTTTCATGAGAAGCCGTAATATCAAGAAACACTAACTCATCAGCACCCGCTTCATTGTAAACCTTTGCCAGTTCTACCGGATCGCCCGCATCAGCCAAGTTGACAAAGTTAACTCCCTTGACAACCCGTCCCGCCTTCACATCTAGGCACGGTAAGATTCTTTTAGCCAGCATAAGAATTTCACACTCCTGAGTAATTACCCGGAAATTAAATTTTAAATGGGAGAGAGGATGAACAACCGAAAATTTTCACACATCATTTGGCTAATGGCTAATGGAAGATTGGCAATTAGCAATTAGCAATTAGCAATTAGCAATTCCCAACACCCTTACACCCTTAAAAGTAGCGATTATGGCGATTATCTCATCGAAAAAACAGCCTCAAGAACCAAACGGACAACCAAAGCCGAGTCGGGAATTGGTAAAAGCACCTGTAGAGGATAATCTTTTGCAACCTGAAGCTGCTGTGGATGAACTTGAAAAGCACGACGAGAGTATTCGACCGCAGCGATTTGCTGATTATATTGGGCAAAAAGACTTAAAAGATGTTCTCGACATTGCGATCAAAGCCGCTAAATCTAGAGGTGAAGTGCTGGATCACCTACTGCTGTACGGTCCTCCAGGGTTAGGTAAAACCACAATGGCAATGATTTTAGCTGCCGAAATGGAGGTCAACTGCAAAATTACCAGCGCCCCAGCCCTAGAACGTCCCAGAGATATTGTCGGACTACTAGTCAATCTCAAGCCTGGGGATATTCTGTTCATCGATGAAATCCATCGCCTGTCGCGGATGACAGAGGAAATTTTATACCCGGCGATGGAGGATTATCGGTTAGATATCACCATTGGTAAAGGTTCCAGCGCTCGAACCCGGAGTTTGGATCTATCAAAGTTTACCTTAGTCGGGGCAACAACCCGTGTGGGGGCGCTGACTTCCCCACTACGCGATCGCTTTGGCTTAATTCAAAAATTAAGGTTTTATGAAGTAGACGAACTAAACCAAATCGTACTGCGCACGGCGAATTTACTTCAAACTGCTATTACCGAGGATGGTGCGACAGAAATTGCGCGGCGATCGCGGGGAACACCACGAATAGCAAATAGATTACTTAGACGTGTACGTGATTACGCGCAAGTTAAATTATCGGGAGAGATTAACGAAACCGTAGCAGCAGAAGCATTGCAACTATTTCAAGTAGATCCCTGCGGTTTGGATTGGACAGATCGCCGGATGTTGAGTGTGATTATTGAACAATTTAATGGTGGTCCTGTAGGGTTGGAAACAATTGCCGCCGCTGCAGGTGAAGACACGCAGACAATAGAGGAAGTCTACGAACCTTATCTGATGCAGATTGGGTATTTACATCGGACTCCCCGTGGTCGGGTAGCAACACCCAACGCCTACAAGCATTTGGGTTTTAAACCGCCTCATGAACAGTTATCTTTATTGCCTTGATGAAGCTGTCAGCAATCAGCAATCAGCTAGAAAAAAGCTGACCGCTGATTGCTACAGATAAAGACAGATAATCAAGTTATCGGCGCTCAGCAATCAGCTAGAAAAAAGCTGAACCCTGACCGCTGACCGCTGACCGCTGATTGCTATAGATGGACGCAGATGATGAAGTTAATTGTGATTTTTTTAAGTTTGTTGCTGGTGTTTGGGTGGGGTGAAGCAGTAATGGCACAAACCCAATCTCCCACTATAACTCAGCAGTTACAAAAACCGGAGCAATTGGCTAATCAAGCTTTTGCTGCTACCAATCAGGGTGATTTTGCCACGGCTGAACGGTACTGGACAGAAATTATCGAGCAATTCCCTAATATTGCAGCTATTTGGAGTAACCGAGGAAATTCCCGAGTCAGTCAAAATAAGTTGCAGGAAGCGTTGGCAGACTATAACAAAGCGGTAGAACTGGCGCCGAATGTAACTGACCCTTACTTGAATCGTGGAACGGCGTTGGAGGGTTTGGGAAGATGGGATGAGGCTTTAGCAGATTACAATCATGTCTTAGAACTTGATCCTAACGATGCAATGGCATACAACAATCGCGGAAATGCCAAAGCAGGTTTGGGGGAATGGGAGGAGGCGATCGCCGACTACAAAAAATCCGCTGAAATTGCCCCAAATTTTGCTTTTGCCCGTGCCAACTACGCCCTTGCTCTTTACGAAACTGGTCAAATAGACAAAGCAATTCGCGAAATGCGGAATATTGTGCGCAAATATCCCCAGTTTGCCGATATGCGTGCCGCCCTCACAGCTGCCTACTGGGTACAGGGACAAATAGGTGAAGCCGAGAGTAACTGGGTGTCAGCAGTCGGACTGGATGGACGTTATAAAGATATCAATTGGGTGGCGAATATCCGTCGTTGGCCCCCCAGTATGGTGGCAGCTTTGGATAAGTTCTTAAAACTTAAGTAACGATAGTTTGCGCAGCCCACCACTACGGCATTTGGTGTGCACGGGTAGGCAAATATTCAAAATACGCAATTATGCAACACCGGCTGGAGAATTTGTACCCTGGCGTTGGGAGCGATCGACAAAGTAGAGGTGTAATATCATGTCCGTATAAACAGTTACGATATCCAGCCCTCACCCCCGTCCCCTCTCCCATGCTTGGGAGAGGGGTGCCCTCTTGGCGGGGTGAGGGTTCATATAATAACCGCTACACGGACATGATATAATTCGTAATTGAGATCCAAGACCCTAGCTAAAGTTTCAGTGAAGCTTAAATTTTGTGGTAGATTTGGTACTAACCATGTGGTGAGCGAAAAATTCCTCAACTCTGAGTAAATTAAATGCTGGGAACAACGCTCCGAGGACGCTACAAAATTATCAGCCAATTGGGAAAAGGAGGCTTTGGTGAGACATATCTGGCTGAAGATCTGGATTTACCTGGTAAACCTCGTTGCGTCGTCAAGCGACTCAAGCCTCTGGTTACTCATCAGCTAGCTTTGGAGACAGCGATACGTTTATTCGACAGGGAAGCTCAAGTCCTCTACCGATTAGGCAACCCCCACGACCAAATCCCACAACTTTTGGCTCACTTTGAGGAAAATCGGGAATTTTATTTAGTTCAGGAATTTGTAGACGGTAATGATCTGAGCAAAGAAGTCATACCAGGTAGACAATGGAAAGAAGAGCAGGTAATTGCCTTTTTGCAGGACGTATTGAAGATATTAGAGTTTGTCCATCAGCAGGATGTTATTCACCGCGATATTAAACCTGCAAATTTAATCAGACGCGCCTCAGATGGCAGGATTGTTTTAATTGACTTTGGGGCAGTCAAAGAAATCACTACCATGATGGCTAATATGGCGGGAGTGACGATCGTTGGTACTCTTGGCTATATGCCTGGTGAACAACAAGCCGGCAATCCAAAATTTAACAGCGATATTTATGCCTTGGGTATGATTTGTATCCAAGCACTTACTGGCATCTATCCTCACGAACTACAAAAAGATCCCGAAGTTATCTGGAATAAACAAGCTATTAGCCCTAAATTAGCAGCTATCTTAGACAAAATGGTGTGCTATGACTTCCGGTTGCGCTATCAGTCAGCAACTGAGGTTTTACAAGCACTGAAAAGCTTAATAATAAAAAGTGATCCTCCAATTTCACCAACTAAGAAAATAGCCCTAGTGGGGTTAGCTGTTACCATCTTGTCGATAACAGTTTTGGCGATTCCACAAATACGACAACTAGTCAGCGTTCCTGCCCATAAACCACCAAGTATAGAAGAGTTTTTGATTTATCAAAATCCCACGGATGGGATAAAGATGAAATATCCCAAAACCTGGATAAAGCAAGATATAGGAACTTTTGGTGATGTAGCTAAGTTTTTGTCACCTCTAAAAAGTGGTTCAAACACATTTCAAGCACAGGTGACTATTGAAATGGAAAATTTGAAACAGCCTATTTCATTAGCGGAATATACTAATTCAAAAGTCAATGAAATAACCCAATATCTAACGAACGCTAGAATTCATGATTCACGTTCGACAACATTGGCAAACCAACCAGCGCATGAAGTTGTTTATAGCGGGAAACAAGAGCAGTATAATGTAAAGCGCAGAGCAGTTTGGTTGTTAAAAAATAATCGGGCATATATCATAACTTATACAGCAGACGAAAGTCAATATGATGACTTTTTAAAGACTGCACAAGAAATGATGAATTCGTTAGAAATTCGCTAATTCCCGCAGGGTAAAGCTTGCAGAAACCCAGTTTTGTAAGAATTATATCATGTCCGGTCAATCGCCCATAATAAAACTTATTAAGGTTATTTAACTGGACGCGATCTAACCCGTAGGGGCGCGGTCTCCGCGCCCTTACAATCTGGCACCGATTCAATTGAAAACTGCTGTATATCATAACAACTACCAGACATGATATTACCAGGTTTATTGAAATGATGAAATCAGCTTTATTTACCGTGATATGATGTCCGTTTAATTACTAGGATTTACGCACTATACAAATTGAACATCATGTGTTTTACGGAATTCGGACGTTTCAGATCGTAGAATTGACCATGTGGTAAGGGCGCGGTTTCCGCGCCCCTACGGTAAGGTGGTCTACCCAAATAAATATTGCGCTCCGCCGCCCTACCGAAACCAGTCTCACACTTGAGTATTTCTGTCAATGCGTAAGTCCTAGAATATGCCTAACCTAACCGCGATGTCTATTGAGATGAAAGCGATCGCATTCTGGGATTTTGTAAGAGCTTTTGTGTGTCGGCTAGTATGCGATCGCCCCAAAGATTTTTCTTGAGAAACTTGACATCAGCAAACCTCTTGTCCAACCGTATAGCGGCTTCTGCCATTGCTAAACCCCGTTCGGAGTCGCCCTTGGTATATAATGCCACTGCCAGACCTAATTGAGGGTCTGCTGATGTGCTGTTAATGGCAATTGCTGCCTGCCATTGACCAATGGCTCCTTCCACATCTCCAAGTTCATATTTGGTGAATCCAAGGTTGTCAAGCGCTGAAAAGTATTTTGCATCCAGAGCAATCGCTTTTTCATATGCAACGGCTGCTCCCTGATAATCTCCCTGGATATGGTAGCTCAAACCCCGTGCAAAGTAAGCAATGGCATTGTTAGGGTCGATCCGAGCTGCCTGATTAAAATCTGCGATCGCTGCCTGATGTTTTCCCTGACGCTGGTGGGTCAGACCCCTTACAGCGTAGGCAACAGCATTTTTGGGATTGAGGCGAATCACTTGATCTAAATCCGCGATCGCTTCCCGATAGTCTCCTCGGTCAGAGCGGATCGACCCCCGATTTAAGTAGGTATCCGCAGGGCTAACTTTACCCCATTCATTGTTAGCTTGAATCGCACGGTCATAGGAAGCAACTGCCTCTTCGTTCCGTCCTAACTCTTGTAACACACCACCTTGGAAGAACCAAGCCCGGGAACTTTTGGGATTGATGCGGGTGACTTGGTTTAAATCTTGCAACGCTCCCTGTTTATCTCCCTGCTGATAGCGGACAACAGATCGGTTGAAGTAGGCATTAGCATCGTTAGGATTTCGTGCGATCGCTACGTTAGCGGAGGCGATCGCTGACTGAGTATTTCCTTGGTTAGATGTAGTCGCGGGTTGTGAAACAGATCCGTTGCCTTGCAACTCCCTAATTTTATTCAGTACATTTTGGTAGTTTGGGTCATTTTGTCCGCCGCGTCGTTGAAACAGATCTGCGGCTTTTTGCAAATCAGCGATCGCACCAGGCTTGTCTGGCAATTCAGCGCGAGCCAAACCCCTTAGACCGTATGCTTCAGCCACGTTAGGTAGTCGCTGAATTGTCTGGTCGAAATCAGCGATCGCTCCAGACTTGTCTCCCTGAGCAAAGCGGGCAAAAGCGCGAACTGCATAGCCGTAGCCAAAGTTGGGATCGAGGCGAATAGCTTGCTCGCTATCAGACATCGCGCCCTGATAGTCTTTCATCTGTAAGCGGACAAAACCCCGATAGGCGTAAGCAGACGTATTTTTGGGACTGAGGCGTACTACTTGGTTAAAGTCTTCAAGGGCTGCCTGATAATTTTTTATGTTATTATAAATATACCCCCGTCGGTAGTAAGCGTCAGGATTGTTAGGACTAATCTGTAAGGCTTGGGTGTAGTCAGCAATAGCTCCTTGGTAGTCTTTTTTATTAGCTTTAGCCCCCCCCAAGCTGATGAAATCCTCAGCTTTTCGTTGTCGCGGAGCAGTTGCGGTAGTTTGCGGCACAGATGGGCGCGGATTATTTCGGGCTGTCAAAAAGGTGTTAATCGGAATTCCCTTCCTGACCACAGTCCCGCTGTTCGCTTCAGATCGCCCATTAATACCTACTACGCGACCATTTTCATCTATTATCGGACCGCCACTCATCCCTGGTAAAGCCTCGTTGTCATAGACCAAAGCGTAACCCTGATCTGGGCGAGGCTCACGACGGAGAATGCTCCCAACCGTAAATCCATAGCTGCGTTCACTAATACCTGGTAACAGGTCAGCAGGCCAACCCGCTACATAAACCGTCATCTTCTCCGCGATCTGATCGGAGTTGCCGAAATTAGCAGTGCGGTAATTTTTATTACTTGTGAACTGTAACACTGCTAAATCCAACCCTGGCAATTCTTGGCTGCGGTAAACCGGATAGACACTACCATCGTTCGTCTGAATTTCATATCTCCCGTCGGTAGACACCACATGACGATTGGTCAGGACAAAATAAGTGTCACCCTTGTGGTCAAAAATTACTCCCGTGCCGCTGCCATCCCCACCGATGCGAACGGTAAATTCTTTAGTAATGGCTTTGACCTCTACAGGAGTTAACGCCGCAGCGAGTTGCGGCTGTACAATTGCAACTGCTGCACCAATCAGCACTGCCGAAAGACTACGAGAAAAGTTCATCCTTTGACCTCTGCCTTGTTAATGGGGAGTGTGTAGGGGCGGGGTTACCCCGCCCGTACGTCCGTGGAGAGTGGGGAAAGACTATTTTCATGCTTGGTGGTGAAATTTTTTCATAGGGACTGCCTAAATACTTATAGCGGTTTTGATTGAGTGCGAATACACGTCCAGCGTCACTGAATGTGGTATTCTATTTATTATGGAACCGACTGCTCTATATGAATCCCGATCGGGGATTGATTTTCAATCGGAATACCCCAGCTATACTGACTCATCTGCTTTCGCAGAAGTGGTTCTGGCTGAGTTCCATCCTGATACACATACGGATCGCCCCAAAGTGGCTCGGCGTGCATTCCATTGATAGCCACCACCTTACCCACACGATTTAGCAGTGGTCCGCCACTCATACCTTTTTGAATATCATTGGTGTACCCGATCCGATAGCCTCCTTCCAAGGCTTTCTCCAGCACTAGGGAAACCTGACCTGCTTTGAAAACAAACCCCTTGTCCTGGTTTCTCTCAGGGTCAAAGGGAAACCCAGCCGCAAAAACTTCATTTCCCACACTCAGAGTTGATGCACCGAGGGATGCGACAGCATAGGTAGCATTGGGACTGCGAAACTGCAACAAAGCCAAATCATTACCTTGTAGAGACTTTGCATGCAACGTCTCTACACTCTTCGATAAATTAGCAGTGTAGATCCGACCATCAGGTGTCTTTACTTGATAAGGAGGATGACCAGACCTCAATACATGAGCATTAGTCAGCACTGTATAAACTGAACCTTGTTTATGAATCAGAAACCCTGACCCCAAAAAGTCTCTTGAAAGCACTTTGACTGTGATCGACTTGGCTATGTGTTGCAGCTGAGGAGGCGAATGTTGAGTTGATGGTTGCTCAACTAAAACCTTGAAGGGGGGTGCTGATACTACCGATGACGAGATTGATAAACCGCCAATACAAGCAATCAGCATGATTTTGCGCCAATCCATCTCGGTTTCACCTATATTTGCTCAACATTTCCAAGCTGGTTGTCCAGCCGGACAAGTTTTATCTGTCCCTGAACTTTCCATTTGGACTATCAGCTTGTTTACATTCAGGTAGGCTGCATCATTAACGGAGGAAACCATTGTGTTGTTACCGCTGAGTTCAATGACTCCACCGCTACTGCTACCCCGGTAATCAAGTAGTTGTTCCAGGATCTGTTGGGGATTAGTTTTAGGCTTGAGAGTGACTAATACCCCTTCAGGCAGACACGGACCACCTTTTTCACCCGCAACGCACAGCACAGATTGATTCTTGAGCCTTCCAGCTCTAAGGAAATTCAGCGTACCGTTCTGGTAAAATCGTTGGAATCTGTCCGATATCTCTTCACAACGATGCTCAGGGTTATAAGGTTGGGGGAAAGCTGTGTCAACCCAGCGAATTATGGGGATGTTTCCTCGTGAGGTGCGAACCAGTGTTGCTGGCACACCTCTGCTCATACCGCAAATGAACTTACTGCTCTGATTGCTTTGAGCATAGCTAAGCTGAGTGATAGTGGCATTAGAGCCAAGTGTGAGCGCTATTACACTCAGCATCTGAACAAATAAACCGAGTTTCATAAATTCACGCCTATTGTAACAATAAAGACAGTATTAAATAGCAGTAATTAAATACTAAGTTTGACTGTATAATATCTTCTCATACTAAAGGTTTTAAGTGTAGATAAATCTAAATAATTTAGCAAATTGTAACTTGTAGAGCAATACGCTTAGTGGGTAAGTGCTGAGGTCAAAGGAAGCGGGTTTCTTCAAAAAACAGGGTTTCTGGGTGTCGTGCCGATCTCAAAGGTATTGACTTATAAAGTGCGATCGCTTTCCATAAACCTATTCATAGCTTCTTTTATGGCTTCTAATTGCCGTTGCCTTTCCTTGGACGTCGCAGTCTTCTCTCTGCCAAGAGTGCATTTGCCCAAACCTTGTCCTCTGCCTTAAGCAGTGGTGAAGGTTCGAGAGTGTAGTCTATTGCCATATCAAATCTTGCCCGGTCGTAGACGCCAATTAACAAAGCTTGCAAATCTACCAATGGCTGTGTATCCCCTGATTGTAAAGGTAGCAGAAACTTTGGAATCTCTTGTCGGATACTAAAAGCATACAATTGAGCTTGGGGACGGCGATCGCTCCGACTTACTAAAATCCGATAGTCTTTCTGTGGGATTTCGTTTAAAATTTGCATAGGTTTACCACCTCGGAGCAAGTCAATTTCTACCAGATGGGTTGGACTACTTAGCACTAACTTTCGCTTTTTTTCATACTTTTTTCGTCCAATGCCTGCACTTTTATTCTTGGGAGAAATAAGTTCGATTGCTGTCACTACATACCCAGTTGCCACTTCTATGATTTCTAAATAACTTTCCCTGACTTCTTCAGGCATTGGTATTGTTACTGTGACAAATTCGTCTTGAGATCTTAGAGTTGCAGTTGATGCGGTTTGGGTTGTAGTTGACTTTTGAGAGAAAACGGAGAGATCGGGAATCCCAACTAGGACTGAATCTTCTCCATCACTGAGATAAGTTCGTTTTTCGATAGCGACTCGATATTTAAAACTAAGATTGGGTTCTATAGCATCAGCAAGCCCTGTAATCAGGCGATGATGCACCTCTGACCACAATTCAGGATTTTCTAAATAAGGGTTCATTCCTGGAAAGGGAGAAGGCATTGCCAGCACCTCACGAAGAGAGAGTTTTAATTTTCATCTTACTAAGATAATTTACCTACCGACAACTTTTGTAGAGACACGACGCTCGTAGCGCGATTCGTCTCCCCTTGCTGGAATTAAGGTAAGCAATGCTGACTCTCAGGAGGGGCGATCGCATACTGAATCAACGCCCTTATTGCGTCCCCATACCCAATTTGATAGCATACTCAAGAGACTAAGGAATTTGGAAAATATCAAACTGATAGTTGAATGCCTGAATTATTGGAATACATTAGCTTACTTGAGGCAAAGGGAGCGCAAGAGGAATTAAGAGCCATAATTTGAATCTCGCCCAATACCGTCAACACTCTGGTAACATCTGGCGATATATGTCGGTATTGCTCCTTTTGACGACCACCAGTAGCTTTATAATCCGGAATACCTCATAGTCAATGTGTATGACAGCTTAAGTACAAACATCTTCCCATCCCAGCTATGCCACAAGACTATTCTGGTCAAAATCTTAGGGGACGTTCTTTTAAAGGTCAGAACCTTGAGGGTGCGAACTTTAGCTATGCTGATATCCGAAGTGCTGATTTTACCAATGCTAATTTAAGGGGTGCGAATTTTAGCCATGCTAAAGCTGGGTTGCAACGGCGGTGGGCTACTTTCTTGATGGTCGTTTCGTGGGTGTTATTGGGTCTATTAGGATATCTCTCAGCTTTTGCTGGCGCTTTAGTGGCAAGGTTAGTATTTTCCGAAATGGAGGGAAATAATCAAATACCATTTGATATTGCAGGCTTGACTATTATAGTCATATTAGTTATCTTCTTTTTCATTACAATTCGCCAAGGAATACAAGGGGGTTTAGGAGCCGGAGCCAGAGCCGGAGCCGGAGCCGGAGTCGTAGCCGGAGCCTTCGTGGGAGCCTTCGCCGGATCTGGAGCCGTAGCTGTAGCCTTCGCCTTCACCGTAGCCGGAGCCTTCGCTGTAGCCTTAGCCGGGGCCAGAGCCGGAGCCGGAGCCTTCACCGTAGCCTTTACCGTAGCCTACGCCTACGCCTACGCCTTCGCCTTCGCCGGAGCCTTCGTCGTAACCTTTGCTGGAGCAGTCGTATTATTAAGCACATATATAAGTTGGCTTATATTGAAGGGAGATCCAAAACAAGCCCTGATTCGCGATATTTCTGTTGCTTTCGCAGCTTTTAAAGGAACAAGCTTGTGTAACGCGGATTTAACCGATGCTAATTTTACAGAAGCTACTCTTAAAAGTACAGATTTTAGAAAAGCTATTTTAACTCGTACCTGTTTCTATAAAACCAAGAAATTGGACTGTGTAAGACCTGGAACAACTTACCTTCAAAGAACACAAGTACGTCAAGTTCTCCTTGCAGGACGGGTACAGAATAAGAACTTTGACCGTCTTGACCTCCGAGGGGTTAACTTTAAAGGTGCTGATCTGGTAGATGCCAGTTTCATTGGCGCAGACTTAAGCTTAGCTAATTTACAAGATGTGAATTTATCTAGAGCCAAGCTAGTACAAGCGCAGTTAGACGCAACTGACTTTACAGGCGCTATCCTCACTGGAGCTTACATTCAAGATTGGGGCATTACCAGAGATACCAAATTTGATGGGGTGCGGTGCGAGTATGTTTATATGCGGCTTCCCACAAAAGATAATCCAGACCCTTATCGCAAACCTGATAATAGAGAAGAAGTATTTGCAGATGGGGAGTTTGGAGATTTTATCAAGCCAATTGTCGATACTCTTAACCTTTACCATAACCAAGGCGTTGACACTCGTGCTATTGCAATTTCATTTAAGCAGTTAGTTGAAAATCACCCTGATGCTGAATTAGAAATTGTGGCAATGGAGAAACGAGGTGAAGATAAGTTTTTACTTTGTGCTAAGACTGCTCTAGATGCTGATAAATCCCAACTTAGTCAAGAATATTTTGAAATTTATAATCAACTTAAAGCATTAGCAGAGCAAGAAATACAAAAATTGATAACTGAAAAAGATAGCAGAATTAGTAGTTTAGAAATTATGGTTAATACGGCTTTACAAAGTCCTAAATTTTACGCTGAATATTATCATAATCAAGGAAATACTATGTCAGAAGCATCCAAGTACAACCTAAATAACCCTAAATTTGGTGGTGGTTTTTCAGGAGATCAAGGCACTACGATAAATGGAACTTTAAATGACTATACATCAACGGATGCTGCTAAAATCGCACTTGACACCCGATTTGAAGAAAAAGCAGTCATCATTTTAGACGACGAACGCAACCTGCAGACCTTTAGTGTAGTACAACTCCTAACCCTTACTATGCTGCTGTTCAACCTCGATGTCGTCAAACAACGGTATTCCGGCATTACTCATCTGTCAGAAAGATCTCGATTGTAATCTGAAATAGCTCCTTCGTAATCTTGTTTCTTGGCTTTGGCTCCCTCCAAGCTGATAAATTTTTCAGCACTTGATGTTTTTGAGGCTGTTGTATTTAGATTTTGACTAGCACCTGGTTGTTGTGTGGTAGCTGGCGACTCAGTCGTTGGGCGGTTTCGGGCTGCTAAAAAGGCTTTAATTGGAATTCCCGACCGGAACGCAGCCACAAGTGTCCCGTCTTTCCTGATCTCTGTATTCGCTCGCCCATTAATCCCTACCACGCGAGCATTTTCGTCTAACACCGGACCACCACTCATTCCGGGTAGAGCCTCATTGTCATAGACTAAAGCATAACCATCATCTGGTTTTGGGAGGAAACTTTTAATAATTCCTTCAGTAAAATGATAGTTCTGTAGATCAATACTTGGTAAACCTTCAGCCCAACCCACTACATAAACCGTCGTACCTTCCTTGATTTTGTCACAGTCGCCTAAAATGGCAAGGCGGTAATTTTTATCACTTGTGAACTGTAACACTGCTAAGTCTACCCCAGGCAGTTCTTGGCTGCGAACTACCTGATAGCGAATACCATCAGAGGTCTGAATATCATATCTCCCCTCCTTCGGCACCACATGCCGATTGGTGATCACAGAGTAAGTGTGACCCTTTTGTTCAAAAATCACCCCAGTGCCAGGAACGACCCCATTAATTGCCACGGTAAATGCTTTAGCTTTGTCGCTTACCTCCGCTGAAGTTAATGCTACAGTAAGTTGAAGTTGCCCTAGCATAATTCGCTCCGAGGACGCTACAAAGTTATCAGAAAGTTAGGACATGGAGCCTTTGGAGAGACTTATCTGGCTCAAGATCTGGATCTACCTGGTAAACCTCTTTGTGTCGTCAAGCTACTCAAGCCCCTGCGTCCCGATCCGTTTGTTTTGCAAACAGCGATACGTTTATTCGACAGGGAAGCGCAAGTCCTCTACAGATTAGGCAACCAACACGACCAAATACCGCGACTTTTGGCTCACTTTGAGGAAAATGAGGAATTTTATTTAGTTCAGGAATTTATAGACGGGAATGATCTCAGTAAGGAGTTAATACCAAGTACACAATGGAGCCAAGAGCAGGTCATTGCCTTTTTGCAAGATGTATTAAAGATATTAGAGTTTGCCCATCAGCAGAATGTTATTCACCGCGATATTAAACCTGCAAATTTAATCAGACGCGCCTCTGATAGCAAAATTGTTTTAATTGACTTTGGGGCTGTTAAAGAAGTCACTACCTTGATGGCTAACATGGAGGGAGTGACAGTCATTGGTACTCCCGGCTACATGCCTAATGAACAACACCTCGGCAATCCAAAATTTAACAGTGACATTTACTCCTTGGGTATGATTTGTATCCAAGTCATTACTGGTGCTAATCCTCGCAACCTACCAAAAAACCCCGAAGTCATTTGGAGTAAACAAGTCGTTAGCCCTCAGTTAGCAGCTATTTTAGACAAAATGGTATGCATTGACTTCCAGATGCGCTACCAGTCAGCCACTGAAGTTTTACAAGCACTGACAAGCTTAACAGAAGTCAAAAATCAAGGTTCACTAACTAGGAAAATACTTTTAGCTTTGGGGTTAGCTGTCATTATCTTCTCGTTCGCAGTTCTGACGCCAAAAATCCGACAAATAGTCGGATTTCCTTACGAGAATTCATCCACAAAAGTATATTTTTCGATTTATCAAAATCCAATTTATGGGATAAATATTAAATATCCCATAAATTGGATAAAGCAAGAGCAAGGAAGTGCATTGACTAACGATGTAGCTAAATTCTCTCTACCTCCAAAAAGTGGTTCAAACTCTTTTCCAATAGAATTCACTGTGGAGATACAAGATTTAAAACAACCGACTTCATTGCCGGATTATACTAATTCACAGGAGAAGGTAATTCAGCAATTTCTAACGAATGCTAAAATCTATGAGCAACATCCAACTAAACTAGCGAATCTCCCAGCAGAAGAAGTTGTTTATACCGGAAAAGATGAACAGTATATTGTGAAGCGGATGGCAGTTTGGACGTTAAAAAACAATAGAGCATATATAATTACTTATACAGCAGAAGAAAGTGAATATGACAAATTTTTAAAGATTGCGCAAGAAATGATTAACTCTTTGGAAATTCGCTAAAGGTTACTGACCCCTATATGGGGAAGATGTCAGCGTTTGAATTTTGGGATCGGTTAGGACTTTTTGCGTATCTGCCAGTATAAGATCGCCCCAAAGACTTTCTTTAAGATACTTTAAATCGGCAAGCTGATTTTCCAAGCGCAAAGCATCTGCAGCCATCGCTAAACCCCGCTGCTGCTTGCCTTGAGCATATAGTGCTACTGCAAGGGCTAACTGAGGTTCTGCATCTTTACTGTTAATGTGAATAGCAGCTTGAAACTCACGGATGGCTCCCAGCGCATCTTGAAGTTCGTATTTGATTAGCCCCAAGTGCATAACAGCTACCAAGGGATTTGCATCTAAAGCGAGCGCTTTCTCAGAAGAGGGGAAGGTGACAGAATAGTCCTCTTGGAGATGATTGGAGGTGAAACCTTGGATGACATCAGTATTAGCGTTGTTGGGTATGCTTTGAGCAGCCTTGAAATCTTTGATCGCTTGATTATTGCTGAGTGGCTCTTCGTTCTTACCTCGTAAAGCTTCGGCTATAGTGACATTTGTTGGAGCGAGACCGAGGCTAATTACCTGTTCAAAATCTCCAATTGCTCCCTGATATTCTTTTAGTTTGTGTCTGGCAAGACCCCTGATCAAGTAGCCACTGCTAAACTTAGGAGCAAGGCGAACGATTTTGTCACCATCAGCCTTCGCACCCTCATAGTCTCCCTGTTGATTGCGGATTTTACCCCTTAAAGCATAGAATGTGCGATTTTTGGGGTTCAGGCTAATCCCCTTGTCAAAATCTGCAATTGCTCCTTGATAGTCTTTTAGTTTATACTTTGCCAGACCCCGAATTAAGTAGCCACCGGCATACTTGGGATTCAGGCCAATGACTTGGTCTCCATCAGCCTTCGCACCTTCATAGTCTCCCCGTTGATTGCGGATTTCGCTGCGGAAAGCATAGACTTTGGCAACATCTTTGGTAGCAGTACTTAGATGAATCACCTGGTCGTAATCTGCATTCGCTCCCTCATAGTCTTTCAGGTGATACTTAGCATCACCCCGAATAAAGTAGCCATCGCTCAACGTGGGATCGAGGTTAATGGCTTTGTCTCCATCAGCCTTCGCACCCTGATAGTCTTTCAGGCTAATGCGAACCAAACCTCGGTTGAGGTAAGCACTCGTATTTTTGGGACTGAGGTGAATTACCTGGTTAAAGTCCCTAAGGGCTTCTTGGTAGTCTTCTTTCTGACGAAAAGCGACACCCCGTCGGAAGTAATTATCAGGATCGATGGGATTAATCTGTAAGGCTTGGTTGTAATCAGCAATAGCTCCTTCGTAATCTTGTTTCTTGGCTTTGGCTCCCCCCAAGCTGATAAATTCTTCAGCACTTGATGTTTTTGAGGCGGTTGTAGTTAGATTTTGGTTAGCATCTGGTTGTTGTGTGGTAAATGGCAAATCAGTTGTTGGGCGATTTCGGGCTGCTGAAAAAGTTTTAATTGGAATTCCCGACCGGAACGCAGCCACAAGTGTCCCGTCTTTCCTGATCTCTGTATTCGCTCGCCCATTAATCCCTACCACGCGAGCATTTTCGTCTAACACCGGACCACCACTCATTCCGGGTAGAGCCTCATTGTCATAGACTAAAGCATAACCATCATCTGGTTTTGGGAGGAAACTTTTAATAATTCCTTCAGTAAAATGATAGTTCTGTAGATCAATACTTGGTAAACCTTCAGCCCAACCCACTACATAAACCGTCGTACCTTCCTTGATTTTGTCACAGTCGCCTAAAATGGCAAGGCGGTAATTTTTATCACTTGTGAACTGTAACACTGCTAAGTCTACCCCAGGCAGTTCTTGGCTGCGAACTACCTGATAGCGAATACCATCAGAGGTCTGAATATCATATCTCCCCTCCTTCGGCACCACATGCCGATTGGTGATCACAGAGTAAGTGTGACCCTTTTGTTCAAAAATCACCCCAGTGCCAGGAACGGGCCCATTAATTGCAACGGTAAATGCTTTAGCTTTGTCGCTTACCTCTCGTGGAGTTAATGCTACAGCAAGTTGAAGTTGCCCTAGCAGCATAATTGCTCCACCAATCAGCACTGCTGGAAGACGATAAGAGAAATTCATCGTTTCACCTCTCCGATGCCATGATAATTATGTCAGAATCAGTAGCCCTAAATAGTAGCGATACTAGTTGCACAAATGTATCAATCGGAATCCCCCAACTATATTGTCTCATTTGCTGGCGCAAGAATGGTTGAGGTTGAGTTCCATCCTGATATATATACGGATCTCCCCAAAGAGGCTCAGCGTGCATCCCATTGATAGCTATCACCGCACCCGCATGATTGAGCAGGGGTCCGCCACTCATGCCTTTTTGAATATCATTGGTATATCCAATTCGATAGCCACCCTCCAAGGCTTTTTCTAGAATCAGGGAAACCTTGCCAGTTTTGAACACAAACTCCATGTCCTGAGTTTTATCAGGGTTAAATTGAAACCCAGCAGCAAAAACTTCATTCCCCACACTTAAATCTAATGCAGAGCCGAGAGATGCCACAGCATAGGTAGCATCAGGACTGCGAAACTGCAATAAAGCCAAATCATTACCATGAAAGTAGGAACGACGAGAGCGATCGCCCTTGGTGGACAAATCAACCCCATATAACCGACCATCTGGCGTCTGAATCTGATATGGAGGCTTACCTGACCTTAGTACATGTGCATTGGTCAGTACCAAATAAATGGGTCCTTGTCTGTGAATTAGAATACCTGACCCCAAAAAGTCTCCTGACAGCACTTTGACTGTCATCAACTGGGCTAATTGCTGTAGTTGTTTTTCCGAAAGTTGAGTTGACGGTTGCTCAACTGAAACCCTAACATTCGGTACTAATACTACCGACGCCGAGAATGGTAAACCGCCAATACATGCAGCCAGCACCAGTGAACGCCAATCCATGTCGGTTAAGATTATGATTTACGGCTTAACATCTTAAAGCTGGTTGTCCGGCAGGAAAAGATTTTCTTGTTCTTGAAGCTTCTGCTTCACTTATGATACGCTATGAACTTTTTGATATTGAAGTAAGCTGAATCAGCCTTTCTAGCGAGTGGCGATCTTTTAGGCACAGAGGAATCTACTCTGTTCCTTGTGACCCCATCACCACCCAGGTCAATGTGTCCAGCTCCACTCGCACTGCGGTAATCCAGTAGTCGTTGCAGGGTATCCTCGGGATTTGCATCAGGCTTCAAAGTGACTAAGATCCCCTGAGGCAGACAAGGACCATCTTGGTAACTGGCAACGCACAACACATTTTGACGGTTATAGATTCCAGTTTTGAGGAAATTCAGGGTGTTTTTGTTGTAGAACTGTTGGAATCTCTCAGATATTTGTTCACAGCGCTGTCTGGGAGTCAAATGTGCCTGGAAATATGTGTCAACCCAGTGAATCATTGGGATGTCTCCCCGTGAAGTATGAACAAATGTCGCTGGAACACCGTCGCTCGTACCGCAAAAGAACTTATTACTTTGAGCGTAGCTGATCTGAGTCATAGTTGCACTAGAACTAAGTGTAAGCGCTATTACACTTAGTATTTGACTAAACAAACCAAGTTTCATCATAATAATTTGACGCTCTCTGATATTTATAGAGACACCTTAAATAGCTAAAATTCATATATTGCTTTATTACCATAATAATCTTTTTTATCTAAGACTTTTAAGAGCGCAAATAAAAATAAAACATTATTTAAGATTTTGTAAATAAATTTAGGATTCAATACTGCTCGGAAAGAGCGAAAATAAGAAACCCGGTTTCTTCGAGAAACCGGGTTTCTGGCACCTCAACTATCGTTAACCGACAAGTATTGATTTAGGATTGCTCTAATAACTAAAAAAATAAAAAACGCCCCCCACTTAAGGAGGACGCTTTTTGGTTGTGAAGACGCGATATATCGCGTCTCTACATTAGATATTAACCGTTGATTGC
>CAXTSI010000064.1:0-24903 GCA_964246695.1 uncultured bacterium | reverse complement strand
TAATAATGTAGATGTTTACTATTTTGAATTTTGAATTGCTTCTCACTCCCTACTCCCTACTCCCCACTCCCCACTCCCCACTCCCTATTTCCTATTCCCTATTCCTAACTCTTGTACGTAATGCTGGGTACGGTAAAGTGAAACTTACTGCCTTGGTTTTTGCCATCTGATTCTGCCCAAATCTCACCACCCCAGCCATTGACAATTTGACGGCAAATTGCTAAGCCAAGACCAGTACCACCAGTGGTACGGCGTAGAGCTCCTTCTTCTTGATAGAATCGGTCAAAAACGACTTCCAGAAGATTGGGTTCAATACCGCGTCCGTTGTCAGCTATGGTGACCTCCACCATTTGATTGCGGTTGTAGTCACATCTAATAGTGATTTTTCCTTGTGGCGGTGTGAATTTGCAAGCGTTGTCTATGAGTTTGGCAAGCACCTCCACCAACCAATCACCGTCAGCTCTCACCAAAGGCAAGTTCTTGGCAATTTGAGTTGTGATTTTAGGCAGCTTTTGGTTAGCTGCGCGGGCGCGAATGCGGCTAAGTGCTAAATCCACACACTCTTGTAGGGTGAGAGATTCGGGATGCCATTCTACCCGCCCACTTTCCAAGTTGGAAAGAGTTAGGAAATCTTGCACGAGTTTCTGCATCCGTTCTGAGTCAGCAAGAGCAGTGCTCAGCATGACCTCCTGCAACTCCAAGGGCATATCCGGTTCACTGGCAAGGCTTTCCAGGCACACTCGAATCGTGGATAGGGGGGTGCGGAGTTCGTGTCCAGTAATAGCTATCAGGTTGCTGCGGGTGCGGTCAAGAGCTTCTAGCTGCTGGTTCAGGTCTTCTAGGTTGGCGTAAGCTTCTGCTTGAATGAGAGCTACTCCCACAGAGGTAGCGATCGCTTCTACCAGTTCAAATTCCCCAGGCTGCCACTCGTGCAGATGATCGCTGCAATAGTGTAACTCGACAATGCCCAATAATCGCCCCTGATACAAAACTGGTTCGATCAACCAAGAACGAATACTCAACCGACCTACCAAATCCGCAAGTGGTTTAGAATCGGTAATGCGATCGTCAGTCTGAGTATCGGCAACATAGATGCCCTCACCCTGTTGTACTACGGATCGAAACAGGGGATTGTTCTCCAAAAACCAAGGTTGCCCCAAAACAGATAAAACACCAGGACTCAAAAACTCGTGTTCAATTATGGCTTGGTCATCTGTTGCTTGAGCGCGGTAGATGAGACAGCGACAAGCCTCTAGGTTTTGTCCCAGTTCTTGCGCCGCCACTTTGAGAATTTCTTGGGGATTAAGCGATCGCCTGATAGCAGTACTAATTGAGTTCACCAAGCGTTCTTTGCGTGCTTGGGCAGCAATTGAACGGTAGGCTTTGTGCAACTTATACTGACTTGCTTGCAGGTAAGTCACCAAGCGCTGTACAAAAGGGTCAGTGTCGATGTCGCAAGCGTATTCAGTCAGCAGATCGGCACCTTCGGCGCTTCTAGTCCTGCCGATGCCATACCTTCGGCGTGCCTGCTTGATTTTGTGAGCCAACTCTGGTCTGTAAACCGAAATCCTGTCTAATAGCAATTCGGCTACTTTGAGACTGACTCCCCGTTCTGCTGTCCAAATTCCCTCAAACCTTCGCGCCGTATCCATATCCACACCTGGGCTTAGATCTGGCAGTTGCTTATTTTTGGCTTGTGAACCAAGGCTTTCCCGGCAGACCAAGCAAGTGGCGTAGTTTTGGGCGATGACCACCAAATGCCACTCTTGAGTTAAACCATCCTCTGGATGAAAGGCTATCTTTTCGTAGTGTTCGGAGCTGTTGGTGAAATCTGTTTCTGGTGCAGCTAATACGTATAATTGATTACTTCGCTGCGCTAGTCGTTCATACCGATGAGCTTCTTGGCGGTAAAATCGCTCTCTTTGGAAGCTAGCAATGACTAATGGCTGCTCTAAAGTGGCAGCCAAAACCTGATCTTCCATCGCGTGGGAAAGCGCCGTTAGTGAAGCCTTAAAATATAGCTGGGGCCGCAGGTGGGGTAGAGCCTGTAGCAGATCACTCAGCATGGAAGTTGAAATGCTGCTCATCAATGTCCTTAAAAGCCACTATCAAACAAAAGATCCACGTCACAGATGCATTGTACAAATTACAACGGGATCTTAAGTTAATCAGATAGTTGCAATATGTAAAGAATGGTAAATAGCAACTGAGAACATTGACGGTTGCTAACTCTGTATTTCGGTAGTTCAACCTCTTGAGATCGGTAGGTTGGCACAAATAAACTGAAAATAGGGCTGGCAATACTACCTACCTTATAACAAAAGTGTATTGCTAAATATAGCTATTTCATGTAATATTACCTTATGAACGAATTTTAAACTTTATTAAGACTATGTGACGAATATAAAGATTATTGCCTTTTGCTCACAGCAGTGAAGTCTCGAATAACTCAATTTGTGAGCTAGGCTAAACTCAAAAAAAGCCTTGATGTAGAAAGTGATTGCACAAAATTTTTCTAGAGAAAAGCACAAGAAATCATTCGGTAATGCCTTCATCCGTAAGTGTACTTGACTTTAGTTCCAGCATCAGGGCTTGCAACAGTAAAAATAAGGCTTGTATATTAGCCCACACTTCTTGAAACTATTAGTTTCTCAGTTATGGTTGATTTTCCTCAAATTTCCTGGGCTAATATGCTGAAATCTACCAGCTCAGGTGAAACATGAGAATTGCCCAAATTTCTCCTTTATGGGAGCGTGTACCTCCCTTTCGATACGGCGGTATTGAACTAATTGTCCAGCTACTCACAGATGAATTAGTTCGGCGCGGTCATGATGTTACTTTGTTTGCTTCCGGTGACTCGATTACGAAAGCAAAACTCAATTCAGTCCATAACCAAGCTCTACGACTCGACCCCAACATCAAAGAGCCGCTCATTTACGAGCAATTGATGCTCGCTGAGGTTTATCAACACGCGCATCATTTTGATATTATTCACTCTCACATAGGCTGTGCTGCCCTTGCCTATAGCAGTTTTGTGAAAACGCCGACTGTACACACAATGCATGGCATTTTCACACCTGATAACGAGAAAATGTATCGGCGCTTTGCTTGGCAACCTTTCATCAGCATTAGCGAGGCACAACGAGAACCGCGCTTAGGCTTAAACTACATCCATACCGTCTACAACGGCATCGACACAACCGCCTACGCCGAGTACCCCAAACCTATACAACCTGCTTACTTGGCGTTTGTGGGGCGGCTTTCTCCAGAAAAAGGACCGGTGGAAGCAATTAAAATTGCTCGTGGCGCTGGCTTACCTCTGAAGATGGCTGGCAAAATTGATGTTGTTGACCGGGATTATTATCGCGAACAAGTAGAACCGCTCATTGATGGCGAACAGATTCAATACTTGGGTGAAGTTTCCCATGAAGAAAAAGTGAAACTGCTTGGTGAAGCATCAGTGACTTTGTTTCCCATCACCTGGCGAGAACCTTTTGGTTTAGTTATGATTGAGTCAATGGCAACGGGTACACCTGTAGTTGGTATGGGGTTAGGCGCTGTACCGGAAGTGATTGCTCATGGAAAAACAGGTTTCGTCTGCCACTCAGTAGAAAAAATGATTGAGGTGATTCCAGACGCAATCAAACTAGACCGTAAAACTTGTCGGGAAGACGTTATTAGCCGCTTCAGCGTTAAGTCTATGACTGACGAGTATGAAAAGGCTTACGCGATGGTGCTAGGGTAAAGACTTAATTATCAGTTATCAGTAGGGTGGGCAGTGCCCACCTTCTAAGGTAATTGGTGGGCACTGCTACAGATTCACTCATCCTCAGAGCTTCCTTGATTTACTTTTAATTTAAAACTATATAATTAAAATAAAGTAATATTATTTAGTTTAGATAAATTTTTTAAATAAAATACAATTATTATAGATAATAATTAAAATCTCTATCAAGTTGTGCTTTACACTCAGTAAAAAGGCAACTTTTAGAATGTGGCTGAGTCTTAGCTGCGCCTCGTAGGTCAGCAGCAAATAAATAAGGCAAAAATCCCAAGTTTTGGGATCGCAGTTCACATTGATAAAGTTTTATAAAGGCTATATTTATAAATATTCGATGATATGGGTTTTATCCATCTCCTCTAATCGACCTGTGTGTGATTAATTATTGTTTTTGCTCAGATGGCTCAAATTAGTTTTCGAGAGCGTCCTGTTTCCTACTGACGCTGACAAAACTACGAAAATGTAGACCTGTACACGGAATATTTGCTAATGACACCGGACTCAGTGATGACACCGTCCAAGATTTTTCTAGACGGAAAAACTTTTGTTCCTGCCGACCAAATACCTATCCCAGAGTGGCCTTGCGTTATAAGTGAAAGACAGCAGCTGACACTTACGGTTAAAGATGATGATTTATTTTTTGTTACAGATACTTTAGGAAACATTTCTGGCTGTTCGATCAACGATGGCAACCCCAGCATGGGACTGTTTTGTTGTGATACGCGATTTCTCAGTCGTCTAGAGTTGCAAATTGAGGGACACTCACCTGTACTACTTAGCAGTACTGCTGATAAAGGTTTCTCACTAGCAGTTTTGTGTACCAATCCTAGAATAGACGATCGTCTCAGAGCCGATACTGTGGGTATTCGCCGGGAACTTGTGCTTAACGGAGCACTATTTGAGGAATTAGAAATTTCCAATTATAGCACAACTTCTCTCAGCTTTGAACTAAGTTTGAGCTTTGATGCAGATTTTGTTGATTTATTTGAAGTGAGAGGCTATGGCAGGGATAACCGGGGTAAACTTTTACGACTGGTAGAACCGACGCCTGAAGAAGGAGTTCCCTCGAATAGTGACAGCTTTTCGTCTCCCCAACAAACTCACTCACCCACCCATAGGGAACAAACCTTAACACTCGCTTATCAAGGTTTGGATGGCTTGTTGATGGAATCCCGCATCCAATTCCAGCATCGACAACCAGACTATTTTAAGGGTTACACAGCGGTTTGGCAGCTAGAGTTGGCTTCTCACGAAACTCAAAAGTTGGGTTACCGGGTGAATCTGTTCACAAACAACAATTCCAGTTCTACTGTTAGTGCGGCTGTCACCTTAGTACAGGCAAAAGCCGCTGAGTTGATGGAAGAACAACACTGGGTGCAGCAAATTACTCAAATTCGCTCAGACAAAAGTACGTTCAATCGAATTATTGAGCGGGCTGAGCAAGATATGTATTTATTGCGCCAGTCCTTTGGTAAGCATAAGACTGTTTCTGCAGGAGTGCCGTGGTTTTCCACGTTGTTTGGGCGGGATTCACTGATTACAGCTTCCCAAAGCTTAATGTTAAACCCGCAAATCGCCAAGGAAACTCTGATTCTGCTAGCAACATACCAAGGCAAAACTGACGATGAGTGGCGAGAAGAAGAACCGGGTAAGATTTTGCATGAATTGCGGTTGGGGGAGATGGCTCGTTGTCAGGAAGTTCCCCACACACCTTACTACGGTACAATTGATGCCACTCCCTTGTGGTTGATGCTGTACGCAGAATACTATGCGTGGACTCACGATCTGGAAATCTTAGAGCAACTTTGGCCTCATGCTCTCATGGCAATGGAGTGGATTGACCGCAACATGAAGCAAATGGGCTACCTCAGCTATTTCCGCACGTCCAAACGAGGTCTTGCCAACCAAGGTTGGAAAGACTCTGGCGATTGTATAGTTAACCGTAAGGGAGAACTGGCAAACGGAGCAATTGCGCTTTGTGAAGTGCAAGCTTATGTTTATGCCGCGAAATTGCGTCTGGCAGAAATTGCTAGGATGAAGAAGCGGCTTGATTTGGCAGATCGCTGGCTTGAAGAGGCAAGAAACCTTAAGCTTCGCTTTAACAGAGACTTTTGGCTCGAAGATCAGGATTTCTGCGCTCTAGCTTTGGATGGAGATGGCAAACAGATGGACAGTATTACGTCAAATCCTGGTCACTGTTTGCATTTGGGGATTTTTACCCCAGAAAAAGGTTATAGTGTGGCGGAGCGGTTACGGGCACCAGATATGTTTAATGGTTGGGGCATTCGTACTCTAAGTAGCCTCTCACCAGCTTACAATCCGATGGGCTACCACATTGGTTCTGTATGGCCCCACGATAACTCACTGATTGCCATGGGATTGCGATCGCTTGGTCTGGTCGATCAAGCCTTGGAAGTATTTGGAGGGTTGTTCGACATGACCAGCCAGCAACCTTATCATCGCCCACCAGAACTCCTCTGCGGCTATGAGCGTAACGGTGATGGTGCTCCTGTGCAGTATCCTGTTGCTTGTACCCCTCAAGCTTGGGCAACTGGTTCGGTGTTCCAACTGCTACAAATGATCGTCAACTTGGTTCCTGACGCTCCTAACAACTGCTTGCGGATCATCGACCCCGCTTTACCAGAGTCGATTAACCGTTTATCACTGCACAACTTGCGCGTCGGTCCCACCATCCTTGACTTGGAATTTGAGCGCAGTGGTACTACGACTGCTTGTCGTGTTGCTAAGAAACGCGGAAACCTCCGAGTAGTGATTGAAGCGTAAATGTTGTTAGTTGTTAGTTGTTAGTTGTTAGTTGTTAGTTGTTAGTTGTCAAAAAGTACCCTTCGGGTGCTCGTGCCTCGAAGTGCGCCAGTTGCGCGGCTGCCGGGGAACCCTAGTCGAACACTGGCTCACCACTAACCACTAACTACTAACCACTAACGAATTTAGCCTTCTTCATGATGATCGCTTTTATGTCCTGGAGAAGCTTCATAAAGAGCATCTAGTTGTTCGCGGGCGTCGTCAACGTTGATTGAACGCATGACTAACAGCGGCTCTTTAATTAAATTACCTGAGTTATCCAACAACTCTGGATGAGGATTGAAGTGCTTTTTTGATGAGATATAAGGATTGCCCATTGGCGAATACGTCCGTTCTGTATCAAAACTAAACATGATCAGGTTGCGGATTAAGTTAGCAACGGCTATAAAGGCAAGGATAGTAAAAGCAAAAATGTAAAGTAGGTGTAACATAGTTTTTTCCTCCAGAGGTAACAAATTTCCCAAATACTTTAAACGTTGCACAAGGCGATGCTGAATGGTTAACGCACACTTAGATGCGTCTATACAGTAATGTAAAGAAATATTTAACTTAAGATAAAAAGAGGTGGCATAAGATACATTCGCACTGCTAATTTAGATGAGGTCAAGAGTTGTTTTGTACTATTTAACTTGTATACTTTGTTGCAAGTCCAAACATCTTACTAAAGTTCAGGTATTGGCAATGGGAACAACAACCCTTAGACATCTCCTCGTGTCCGAAAGCGCATTGCCACTTTCCAGCATTCTGTTACTAGTTGATGCCAAGGCATTAAAGTTGCCATATCCAGCCCGACTTTTCCGTCAGTTGCACTAAAAAGCATCTTTGCCGTTTTGAGTTCCTCCTGTGCCTGCTTAACTCTTGTCAGCAAGTCACATTGCTCCATTTGACTCATAAATGAGATTTGCTCACTTTCTAGCAATTCACGCGATCGGGCAAACCAATACTGAAAATCTTCTAATAGCGGCTGCAAAACAGTCTTGAGCAACTCAGTTTCTGGTATATTTGAGTCTCGCATAAATGAGAAACAAGTTTCTAATTTCTTAACTAATCTTAACTCTATTTAAGATTCTTAACATTATAATAATTTTTTCTCATAAATTATTATTTTAGGGTATTTGTAACAAAGATTACATTTTAGCTATTATAAATATCCGTTAGGGTATTTGTCCTGAGTCCCCAGAGGGATTTTTTAAGTAATTACTAATTCGTAATTCGTAATTCGTAATTTTAGGGTTGAAGTACGGAGCGTCTATACGTGGTCGATGCTTGCAGTAAATGTCGCGCATCCCCGTCTGAAACCGGATTTAATGACGCAGATCGAACGATCGCGTTCCGAATTGTTTGAATGCTTAAGAGTCAGGGTATGGGGACGTGCGGCGCGATCGCCACAGTCAGGGTACTCCTTCGCTACAATAGTAACGATCCCAGACGTAATCTTCACTCAGTACACTCGTTCGGCAAAAGCATCCCATCCGCCGGAAAAGATTCCCGTGTAATATTAGGGTGGATTTTTTGATAAGTCCAACTGATAAATCACCGATCTGCAATCACTTCGTCAATAGTTCAACAGCCGATGTCGCCAAATTTATCTTCCAATCAGCCAGAACAACCTGAAGCACAACCTGAAAAAATCTATTTACCGCGTACCAGCGAGTCCGAAAGGTTGAAAAAGATTCGTCACACTGCTTCCCATGTGATGGCGATGGCAGTACAAAAGCTGTTTCCCAAAGCGCAAGTCACAATTGGTCCGTGGATTGAAAACGGATTTTACTACGACTTTGATAATCCAGAACCATTTACCGACAAGGATCTGAAAGCCATTTATAAAGAAATGGTTAAGATTACCAATAGCAAACTGCCAGTGATTCGCGAATTCGTCAGCCGCGACGAAGCTGAACGCCGGATTAAGGAAATTAACGAACCTTACAAGCTAGAAATCCTCACAGATATCAAAGAGGAACCCATTACGATTTACCACTTGGGAGAAAAATGGTGGGATTTGTGTGCGGGACCTCATTTGGAAAACACCAGCGAACTCAACCCGAAAGCGATTGAATTAGAAAGTGTCGCTGGCGCTTACTGGCGTGGGGATGAAACTAAAGCACAACTGCAACGCATTTACGCCACCGCTTGGGAAACGCCAGAACAACTGACTGAGTACAAGCGTCGCAAAGAAGAAGCACTGCGGCGCGATCATCGGAAACTGGGTAAAGAACTAGGATTGTTTATATTTTCTGACCTAGTGGGACCTGGTTTACCCTTGTGGACGCCCAAAGGAACTTTGCTGCGGACTGTTTTGCAAGACTTTCTGCAGCAGGAACAGCTAAAACGGGGTTATTTGCCAGTAGTCACGCCTCACATAGGCAAAGTGGATTTATATAAAATATCTGGACACTGGGAGAAATATAAAGAGGATTCGTTTCCGATCATGGCAGAGGATGAGGAAGCCGCAGCGCATGAGCAAGGCTACGTCCTCAAACCGATGAATTGTCCCTTCCATATCCAAATATATAAGAGTGAGTTGCGATCCTACCGAGAATTACCAATGCGACTAGCGGAGTTTGGTACTGTTTACCGCTACGAACAATCTGGAGAATTAGGTGGCTTAACGCGGGTGCGAGGTTTTACAGTTGATGACTCTCACTTATTCGTGACGCCAGAACAGTTAGACAGCGAATTCCTCAAAGTAGTGGATTTGATTTTGTCGGTGTTCAAGAGTCTGCAACTGAAGAACTTTAAAGCCAGACTAAGTTTCCGCGATCCAGCTAGTGATAAGTATATCGGTTCTGATGAAGCTTGGGAAAAAGCCCAAGGAGCAATTCGTCGGGCGGTGGAAAAGTTGGATATGGATCACTTTGAAGGGATTGGGGAAGCAGCTTTCTATGGTCCCAAACTCGATTTTATCTTCCAAGATGCTCTAGAGCGGGAGTGGCAACTGGGAACTGTGCAGGTCGATTACAACTTGCCAGAAAGGTTTGAGTTGGAATACGTTGCTGAAGATGGTTCTCGTCAACGCCCAGTCATGATTCACCGTGCGCCTTTTGGTTCCCTCGAACGACTCATCGGGATTTTGATTGAGGAGTATGCTGGAGATTTCCCCTTGTGGTTGGCGCCAGAACAAGCGAGATTGCTACCAGTGAGTGATGCACAACTGGATTTTGCCAAGGATGTAGCCGCAAAGATGAGAGCCATCAGTATCCGTGCTGAGGTGGATACCAGTGGTGAACGTTTGCCGAAGCTGATCCGCAATGCTGAGAAACAGAAAATCCCTGTGATGATCGTGGTGGGAGCAAAGGAAGTTGAAACCAACACCCTGAGTATCCGCACTCGCGCCTCAGGAGAGTTGGGAGCAATCGGGGTGGATGAGGTGTTGCAAAAGATGAAGGATGCGATCGCCAACTTCGAGAATTTCTAAAACGTAGGGTGGGCAATGCCCACCTGATACAATCTGAATGATGACAATGATTAAATTTTCCTTTGCTCGTTCCTTTGCAAGAAGTCTATTAATGACTAATATCAGGTATAATTTTTGTCTTGATATCTGTCTGTTTTGACTAAACCCTCTGGAACACCACCATTAAAAATTCTGCCCATAGCCTGCCATAGAACTTGTGAGAGGATACCAGCTTGGAAAAGCGCTGTGGGATCTTTGAGCATATGAACTACTTCCCCAAAGGTCTGGTAGATCTCACGATGGTCTAACGAAAGTATTAGCACCCGATCTATGTAGCGCTGCATAAGTCGGGACATCCTGTCTGATTGCCCGCCTTCCGTATTTGGCCAGCGCAAATCCTCCCCCGTCGCCATTAACCAGGAGTTAGCATTCACGAGCGCCAGTCGCTTCTGAAACCGCTGAGTCAGACCCTTTAAGCTGCCTTTTTCACCTCCCAATTGCTGATGCAGGCACTCATCTAGGGTTAATGCTCCTAACGCAGCAACAGTCATGCCTTGACCATAGACGGGATTGAAAGCACATGCCGCATCCCCCAACACTACCACTCCCGAAGGTAGTTTGGAAAGCTGCTCGTAGTGATATAAACGATTTTCTGTCCCCCGATAACTGTAGACTGGGGAGAGGGGTTGGGCATCTTTGATTGCTTCGTAAATCACGGGACTCCGCAAATCACGAGCAAAGGAAAGAAAGCCAGCTTCATCGTTAGGCGGATAGTCCCGACCTATACCCGCCAAAGTGATTATCCAACGGTTACCTTCCACCGGATAGAGTACGCCACCGCCCGGATGATCCGGGGGCTTGAACATCACCGTCAGCCCCTGCCAGTCTGCCTGAAAACCCTCTGGGCGCTGATACCATCGGCTGGCGTAACCCAAAAAAGAGTTAATCACGGTTTCTCTTGGAGGTTGATAGCCTAGGGCGACTAACCACTTGGGCATAGAGGAATTGCGACCTGTGGCATCCACAACGAGATCGGCGGCTAACTCTTCTGACTGGGTCACTTCCAGATTGCGCAACCGTACCCCTGTCACTGTGGATTTATTACTATCAGTCAACAATTCCGTTACCTGAGTTGCTGCCAAAAATTGTAGGTTGTCGTAGGCAGCCAGACGACGGTAAAGCATCCACTCTAGTAGGTAGCGGCTACAGGCGTGACCAACCAAGCCTGAAGGGAAGCGGGGTGCCCAACCCCAAACACCAAGCGTTAACCAATCTGCAATCCAGTCTACAGTCGGCGCACCAGCCGCAGTCAATTCATCTGCTAGACCCGGAAAAAGCTGTGACAAAATCCGCTGTCCTTGGGTAAGCAGCACATGGACATGGCTAGATTGGGGGACTCCCTGACGCGGCGTCGGCTGGTCTGGTAAGCGATCGCGCTCAACTATCGTCACCCGCTCAAAATGGTTAATTAACACTCTTGCTGCCAGCAGACCTGCT
Organism: uncultured bacterium; assembly: GCA_964246695.1. Lineage (GTDB taxonomy): Bacteria > Cyanobacteriota > Cyanobacteriia > Cyanobacteriales > Nostocaceae > Stigonema. The sequence continues at coordinate 13,408 of CAXTSI010000064.1, read as the reverse complement.
ATACTGCCACCAATGACCAAGGCATGCTTACCGTTCTTGATTGCTTGTTTTTGCTCTATAGATGTAGACATGAGTAATGTTTTGCTCAATGGATCTGCACTCGTTGGTTGAGATTCTCTCCATTTTCCTGTGCGTACCACTTGTGGGCGATCGCATCAAGTTGATCTAGAACTACGATCAAATCCTCTTTTGCTCGTTCCGTCAGTCCGTAGGTTACTTGCGGCGGTATCGTTGGCTCATAGGTGCGATAAACTACCTCTGCCTCTTCAAGCATCCGTAGTCTTTCAGTCAGAACTTTCGACGATATCCCTTCAATTTGGCGTTTTAGGACACCAAAGCGCGTAGGTCCATTATTACGCAAAATCGAAAGAAAGTAGAAAGTCCAAGGTCCGCTCAGCAAGTTTAACAGGGTTCCTATCGGGCAAACCGCAGATTCCTTAAACAAGGGCATAGTTAGTTAATTTCTTTGGGTGTGCTACTTACTTTAAGTTACTTACTTTACTTTTTCAATCAGTAACTTATAGTAACTAATGTAAGGTGACTCACATCTTGCACCTGACGACTGTAAGTCGCGCGCCAGTCGCCTAGGTCGGGCTAACCCTCCTCATGCGCGCTGGCTTGGCTACACAGACAAAACCGGCCTAGCCTTCTCCCAAGGGGAGACGCTGACGCCGGAGTACCGGCTAACGCTTCGAGGATCGCGAACGGCAACGTCTTCTCCCAAGGGGAGACGCTTCTCTTCGAGACGCTTCGCGAACGCGGGTTTCAAACCCTTGATTTTCCGTAAGTCCGCGTAGGCGGACTTTGTTTGTGTAGCCGCGAATTCCATTCGTCAGGGCTTAAGTTAACACGCATGGGCGGAACCCCGCCCCTACGATCTTATTGTGGATAATACTAATTCCTTTAAATAACACGACACTTGGAGTCAGGACACGCGATTTGCTTCATGGACACTCTCGACTCAGCACCAAATGACCATTTGCCAGTCGATAAACACCTTGTGGTTCAAGAATGGGAGTGCTAACTTTCTGAACACGGCGATCGCGCTTTGATGTGGCTGATTTAGTTGGATCGCCGACACTTGCTACAGAGCGTACTGTCCCGGTAGGATAAGAAGAAACAACAGCATCGCCAGGACGTTGGGGTAAACCACCGTTGCCTGTAATCAAAAAAGTACCAGCCGATTGATTTTTGCCCCTCACTATGCAACTATTGGCAAGCAGGGCGTTAGTATCAATAATATTGGACGGTAGTTGGATCAGGCTGTTTTGCAGAGCATCAGTGTTAAGTGTACTAATATTAACTGCACCCGCTACACCCAAGGTAGAACTGGCAGTAATGCTACTCAAGTCTGTTAACTGCGGGCGCGACTGGATGCCGAAGATCGCATTAGAGTTAATCTGGATGTTACCGCCAGTGCCTGTGTAGGCGTTGGCAGTGATGTCACTATTTTCTTCAGGGACAGCAACGATAAATTGAGAATTAATATTAATGTTACCGCCATCACCACCTTTAAGAGCAGTGCCTGCATTAGTGGAAATTTGACTACCGCGACGCAGCAATAAAATGTCTCCTAGCTGCAAGTTAATATTACCACCTTGACTACTAGTAGTTTGAGCAGAAATAGAGGCTCCGTTGTCAAGGGTAAGAGTGCCTGCCTGTAGGGTAATATTGCCTGCATTGCCTGTACCATCACTATTGACTGATACCTTTGCCCCATCTCTAATAGTAGCTTGACGGGGGTCAATTAATATGCTACCACCATCTCCCGTAGAACCAGCAGCAGTGTTAGCGAAGATACCACTGGTAGGATCAAGAATACCAATAACATTACTTAACTTGTCTGTTTCTCCTGGTTGGCGTAAGCGCTGTTCAACTTGGGCAGAGCGTTGAGTAAAGTTTGGGTCACTTCCTGCTAAGGTGAAGCTATCTCTCACATTCAGGGTGATAGTTCCAGCTTTGCCAGTTCCTGCAGTACTGGTTACCACTTGTCCACCATTTAAAGCTTCAAAAGTGTTAGCGTTAACTGTAATGTTGCCTCCGTCGCCAAAACTAGAGGTGTCTGCCGCGACAATTGCTCCGTCTAAAATTTTAAATTGATTAGTGTTGACCGTAATATTACCTGCGTTTCCTGTTGTTTCTCTACCCGTACCCGTCTCCAAGCTGCTAGAAAATCCTGTAGAACCGATACCAGAAAGAGTGACAGCATCGGAAGTCGTGACTCGAATATTTCCACCACGCCCTTGCGCTGCAGGCAGATTTCCTGTTGGTCGCAAAAGGGCTGACTGGATTTGAGCGCCATCTGTTACTAACGCAGAACGAGCAAGTATGTCAATATCACCTGCAATGCCAAGACCTCCTGACGCAACAGAAGTTGTGATTTGACTGGAGTTTGTAAGTGTTACAGCATCATCTACCTTCACTGAGATGTTACCTGCATCTGCTCGTCCACTAGTACTAGCACTGATGAAAGCATTATTGGATAAGGATAGTGTTCCTGATTTTACTCGGATGTCTCCGCCCTTGCCCATACCAGTAGATCCTACTGTGCTGACTAGACCGCTAGAACTTCCATTGCTTCCTGTGCCATTTAAGGTAATGGCATCACGGGCATTGATAGTGATATCGCCTGCTTTTCCCGAACCACTGGTGGTGGCACTGATTTGAGCACCGTTGTTTAAAGACAAAGACCCAGTTGTGACGTTGATATTTCCTGCATTGCCTACACCAGTTGATTCTACTGTGCTGTAAGCGCCACTGGAATTTTGATTACTGCCTACCCCATCAAACCTAACAGTATCACGGGCATTGATAGTAATATTGCCACCATTCCCCTGCCCATATGTACTAGACAAAAGTTGAGCGCCATTACTTACCGTAAGTGTTCCAGTTTTTACAAAGATATTTCCTGCTTTGCCAGGGTTACCAAGTAATAGGCTAGGAGGTAATAGCGGGTTGTTGACACTACTAGAGCGTTCATTGCTGCCCACGCCATCAATACTAATAGCATTACGGGCATCAATGGTAATATTGCCTGCATTCCCTCGTGCGAAGCTATACAGTTCGCCGCCATTAGTTAATGATAGTGTTCCGGTTTTCACCTGGATATCTCCCCCATTGCCATTATTTGCTAAGGTGGTTGCTGCACTCCCAAGTCCATTGCCTACGCCATCAAAGGCAACAGTATCGCTGGCATTAATGATGATACTGCCTGCATTGCCCTGCGCTAAATTATTAGCATTGAGTTGACCGCCATTTTTTAAGAACAGCGCCCTAGCACTCACGCTGATATCTCCACTATTGCCTACGCCATTACCTCCCAGCGAACTGCTTGCACTTCCTGCGCCGTCAAAGTTTATGGTATCGTGGGCATTTAAGGTGATATTGCCTGCACTTCCTCGTCCATCCGTAACTGTAGATATTAGAGCGCCATTGGTAACCGAAAGCGACCCAGTTGTCAGCCGGATGTCTCCCGCTTTGCCAACACCTCCAGTTATCAAGCTGCTTTGCACACTACTAATTGCATTGCCCACTACGCCATCTATATTGACTGTATCGTCGGCATCAATGATGATATTACCTGCTTCACCTTGCCCTAAAACGTTGGTTGTTAGTTGAGATCCCTTGGTCAATGAGAGCGAGCCAGTTGTCACTCGGATGTCTCCCCCTTTGCCCACACCGCTAGGAAACACATTGCTTTGAGCAGAACTACCACCATCAAGGTCAACGCGATCGCTGGCATTGATGATAATATTTCCCCCATTTCCAAGCCCTGCAGTGTTGGCATTCAAGACAGCGCCATCAGTTAAAGACAAAGACCTAGCCTTGATGTTAATATCGCCACCATTGCCCACCGATCCTGCTTCTGTATTATTGAAAATGGCACTGGGCGATCCGTTTTGATTCACTCCTGCCAAAGTGACGCTTGCGCCTACATTAATATTCACACCGGACGCATTGCCACGACCACCGGGTTCGTTCGCGTTTGCGCCAAAAGTACCAGATTGCAGTTGAGCGCCATCAGTCAGGGAAAACGACTCAGCTGTAATAAAAATCCCGCCACTATTGCCTACTGCGTTCGCTCCCAAATTGTTGAAGATGTCGCTATTAGCAGCAGACACTGCTCTTGATGCCTGCACAAATACCCTGCCGCTATCCCCTTGCCCAAAAGTGCTGGCATTCAAACTAGCATCATTGCGTAGTGTGAGCGAACCTGTAGTGATATTAATATTGCCACCTTTCCCGAAAGCTTCCGGTTGCACTACGTTAGCAATAAAGCTACCATCACTGAGAGTGGTTGACCTTGTGGCATTGATTTCAATATCTCCGGCTCTGCTATCAGGCGTACCTAATCCTAATTCTATCCCTGCACGTAGTTTACTTTCTCCTGCCAAATTCACGTTTTGAGCATTGATGGCAATACTACCGCCATTGGCTCCACGGACATTTACTTCTGCCCCATTGGTGAGAGATACATCTGCTTTTTGCACTTGATCGGGAACATTTAATCGAAGAGTATTACCCGCCACATTTAGCCCTACACGAACCCCATTCGCTAATCCTGCCAATTCAATGCGACCTTCATAAGCTCTGAGGCTACCACCATCTAGGTTGACATTGCCACCTACTAATAGTAAACTTCGACCATCTGGAACTCTCAAACCTGTCACCAGATCGCCAATCGGATTAAGTCCGGCGGGTGCAATTGAGCTATTTGTAATTGCAGCTGCTGAGATTTGATTGAACAGCAACGCGTCAGGATTGATTGTAAGTATTGGTGAGGGTGCAACTGGGGCGTCAGCACTGAAATTACCGAAGTTGCCAAATTGAACTGCATGGGCTGTAGTTCCAACAAATGAACCGCCGACATTCAATACCGCATTCGGACCAAAAATAATCCCGTTGGGATTAATCAAAAACAAGTTGACAGCATCACCAATTGTACCCAGAGTTCCGAAGATTTCTGAGGGGTTATTACCTGTGACCCGTGCCAGAATATTTTGGATACTAGGATTAGGACTCTTGAAGTAGGCGAATCGTCCAGGGCTGACATTGAATTCTTGAAAACTGTGGAAATTGTTAGCGCCGCGTACCGCCCCACCTGTAATTTCTTCTGTTGGCAATCCTTGCGCATTGGGTGTAACAATAGAAGACTCTGCACCCAGTGTGCGATCTGGCACAATCTTACTCTGGGCAAGAGTGGGGCTAACGTAGGCGATCGCACTCGTACATACATAACACCCGAACCATCCCAACTGCCAACACCAACTCAACCAGTGTCTTTGTGTCATTTGTTGCACAACTACGCATATCTAAAATGTTTAATTAAACAGCAGTATAAAACGAGTATGTTTTCTCTGGTTATCGGAAATTTGATCTTGCACAAAAGTGCAATCATTTAGTCATAAAGAAGCAATTCAATTCACACAAAAGGCTATAGCAATCCTATTTGAATTGTCCGGTTGAATACCTATAGTTAAGACTGACGCACAGACGCGGGGACACGAAGAGGTTATTATTATGGGCAATTTAGACGGACTTGATATTAGTCTCCGTCGCGATCGCACTACAATTTAATAAAGTCAATGACGGCTACTGACACTGAATAATTAAGGTATTCAGTGGTTGAAACTGCTGTATAATGTTTTTACAACTAAAGATGCGCCCCTAAGTAGGTGTTGGTAGCACCTACTTAGGCACGACTTCCCCTCCCGTAATCAAGCTACGAAAGGAGCAGTATCATTATGTCAAAAAACCCGACTCAATTACAATCTTCTCAACTAACCCAAAATATTTCCATCCCTTCAAACTGGTCACTACCGCATCATTATGGCTTTATATCGTAGCGGGTATCATACCATATTTTTGAAAACTTTTTTCAGATCAAATCAATTAAACACGGAACTAGTGAAAGCAGGTGTTGCGCAGAGTGATATTGTCTTAGCCTTTTATCCGCTAGCAGAACGGGCATTGACTGAATTTGCTACTGCTTAATTACATAGATATGGGGGTAATTACGAAAACCACCTCCACAGGATCTTTCTATGATTTTTTGGCTTTGCTGATTCCATGTATGAAAATGATTTTACGTGCGGACCAAAATTATTGTAGAGACGTAGAGCGCGAAAGTTCTACATCCGGATTCATACAAATTGAAAGCAACGCCGATTTTTTAGTTAGCACCAGCCTTGGTAGAACAAATATTCATTCAGCAATATTTGTCAAATTGGAAACCTGAGCATCAGCCAATGAGGAAACGATTGCAGATTGACACTCCCATGCCTAGAAGGCATGGGATTCTAAGAAGATTTCGCGTGTCTTTTATCCCTTACGGGTTCCCAGGCACACCCTTTTCATCCCGAAGGATAGAGTGTTGTTTCCTAAAAATCTCGTTAATTCTACGAACTGGGCGTCAACTTTCCCCCAGTCCGGGGGTAGGATTTTAATGTTTTTACTGACTAAACAATTCTAGCATGTTTTGCTTGCCGGCACCGTCGATGTGCGTCGGTTTCATCCCACGCCTGAAGGATGAAATTGATAAGGCATCTTTACGTTCGATACTTCCCCCGAAAAATGCCGCGCTGTTCTGAACCCAGAACAGCATCAATTTCGTAAGCTCTCACCTTGGGATACTGTAAGAATTCCATCTTTTTCCCTTTTTCCCCATTACCCATTACCCATTACCCATTACCAATTACCCATTCCCCATTCCCCTACTCCGTAACGCTTCTCGCCCCTTGACGATCAACACAAAGCGATCGCACAACAGCTGCAACTCCCGAATCCTTCCAAGCCGCAGCCATCGCCGCCGCCACAGCATCAGAGTGTACCGTATCCGTTAAAGCCAACAACGTTGGTCCTGCCCCACTAATCACCATGCCATAAGCACCAGCTGCAACAGCCGCAGCAAGTACAGCATCAAAACCAGGAATCAACCCTTTCCGGTAAGGCTGATGCAACCGATCTTGCAAAGCAGCCCTCAACCAATCTCCCTTACCAGTTTCCAACCCACGCAACAACAACCCCAAATGCGCCGTATTGAAAATCGCATCCCCACGACTCACCTCAGTCGGCAAAACCCCCCGCGCCTCCTGCGTTGAAAGCTCAAAATCCGGAATCGCCACCACCGGCACAACCTCCCCACACCAAGGAACCTCACAAACCTCCCAATCTTGGCAGACGCGATAAATCGCGTCTCTACTTGGCGGTTCGTTTTCTAACCCCGTCGCCGCCAACCGACACCCCCCCAACAACGCCGGCACTACATTATCCGGGTGTCCTTCCAAGGCGATCGCCAACTCCATCACCTGCAACTGACTCAAAGCTTCACCGCAGAGCAAATTTGCACCCAGCAACCCACCGACAATAGCCGTTGCAGAACTACCTAAACCCCGTGCCAAAGGCACACCCAGCCCAATCTCTATTTTCACAGGCGGCGGTGCCACATCGAGGTGTTGATATAACTTCATAAACGCCTGATAGAGCAAATTACTCTCATCAGTGTTCACTCGTTCCGCTTCAGCACCAGTGACATAAATTGTCAACCCTCCAACGGAAGATTCGAGGCGAGTAAACTTAAACTCGTTGTACAGTGTTAAAGCAGCACCGATACAATCAAAACCCGGTCCCAGGTTAGCAGTCGTAGCCGGAACGGTGACAGTGACAGAAGAAATCACAGACATATCATTACTTATACCATTTTAGATTTTAACCGCAGATGGACGTGGTTCAAAATGCCAAGAAGAAACCCGGTTTCTTAAACAATACCTTCGCTCCTATGCCCTCACTCTAGAAGAGCGGGGCTATACGAACACTCGTGTGCCTCCGCAGCCTGCAAGGATTCAAGCCCACCTCCGTGGGCTTCGTTTGTGTAGCCCCAGACTTCTAGTCTGTGGGGCTTTTCAGAAATTGGCGAAGGTATTGTTAAAGAAACCGGGTTTCTGTAGGCTAAAAAATGTTAGATTCATATGGGGCTAATTAAATTAGTGCCCATGAACCAAAAAAAGTTGGGGCGAACGGTCATTCTCCCCAACTAAAAGAATAAGGACTGGAAATAATTCTAGTCGAATGCTGAAAAAAGCGGGTTAACCGCTAATGACTTGGTTAACCCGTGCAGCTTTGGGAACGCGCAGAGAGATTACTATTGCAATACCAACTTAACGTTGGCGTTTTGCAGACCGCGCTGCTTGACTTCAGTCAAGGTCTTGTTAACAGCATACTTCTGGTTGATTGAGTTGATCAACTCGGTCTGGTTGTGCTTCTTAGCAACGCCCCACAGGTCAGCGATGAGGTCGAAAGAACCATCGCTGTTGCGAGACCAACCCAGGTCATATTCGCCTTCTAAAACTGCAACAATGTCAGAACGAAGGCGCTGACCGTTGTAGCCACGTACATCAGCTTCGGTCTTCACTGTGATACCCAGGTCACGGAGAGAAGACTTGAGGATTTCAGCATCGGTGATTTTGGTACGCAGAGTGCTAAAATGAGACATTTGGGTTCCTCCAAAAGAGAAGATTGAGAAAAGGACAACGGTTTGTTTCAGGGACCGCGTATACTGTACGCGGTTTTTTTAACTGCTAGCAGTTAGCGCTAGCCTTTCCCCCTGTAGTAGCAGGGGAAAGCTTTTAAAACTCCATTCGCTGATATTCAGCAACGGAGGATGCTGCAGGTCTTGCACGCTGTCTAGCCCAGTCTCTCAATGCAGTTACTTGTTCTTGCATCGTGCGAGACAGCGGTAGTGTCGCTTTAATTGCAGCAATAATATCTAACTGGGTGAACTCTCGATCTTGGGCAAAAGCTTCGTACATTGCCGCAACGATCGCCTGTTCTATTTCCGCCCCAGAAAACCCATCTGACATTTTAGCCAGTTGTTCGAGATCAAATCTCGTTATGTCCTCACGGCGCTTTGTCAGATGAATATTGAAAATATGTTGGCGTTCTTCGGGAGTCGGCAGGTCTACAAAGAATATTTCATCAAAGCGACCTTTCCTCAAGAATTCCCCAGGTAAGCGTTCAACTCGGTTGGCAGTTGCCATCACAAACACCGGTGATTTCTTTTCTTGCATCCAGGTGAGGAAAGATCCGAATATCCTGCTTGAAGTCCCACCATCCGAATCACCCGAACCATTGCTCCCAGCAAAGGATTTATCTAACTCGTCGATAAACAGAATTGCTGGAGAAATAGATTCTGCTGTTTTCAGGGCATTGCGTAAATTTGCTTCCGAACGTCCTACCATGGAACCGTCATATACCCGCCCCATATCCAACCGCAACAGTGGTAAACTCCACAGTCGAGAGGTTGTTTTGGCGATTAAAGACTTTCCACAACCCGGTACTCCTAGGATCAGCATTCCTTTTGGTTGAGGCAACCCATACTCCCGCGCCCTTTCTGTGAAAGCATTGGAGCGTTGCTTCAGCCATTTCTTTAATTCTTCCAAGCCGCCCACAGCATCAATGGTTGCATCTTCTTCCATGTACTCTAGTATACCATTGCGCCGAATGAGCTGCTTTTTCTCAGATAATACTATATCAACTTCATCTTCCGTCAGACGCCCTTTAGTTACCTGTGCCTTACGGTAGACTTTCTCAGCTTCATCCCTAGTTAAGCCCAAGGCTCCTCTAAGAAGCTTTTCTCGCGCATCTGTTGAGAGACGCCGCCCACGGTGTTGATCTATATGGTTTGTCAAAACTTTATTCAACTCACCCATATCTGGCAGCGGAAAGTCGAGAACAACAACTTCTTTTTCCAACTCAATGGGTACTTGCTGCATCGGCGACATCAAAACAATGTTTTTCTGCATGCCTTTGAAGCTGGCGATCGCGTCTCGTAAAGACCTTGTTGTCGCCGGACCATCAATAAAAGGATGTAAATCTTTAAGAATAAATATACTTGGTTCTTTTTGCCGAATTATCCACTCAATTGCTGCTTCTGGAGAAAGGGTGTTGTGTTGAGTGACATTCCGTGGTTGACCGTACTCCACTATGCCGTGAGTTACTGTCCAAACATATACTCGCCTTGGTGGCTTTGATGTTTGAGCAATTCCAAAGATCGCCTGCTCAGCCCGCTCTTCCTCCGAGGTCACAAGGTAGATTAGAGGGTATTGAGCTTGAACGAGGATATTGAGCTCTTCTTTCATACATCGACCTACTTGAGACCTTATACAGACAGTACAGACATCGATTTTGGCTCGGCAAAGATTAGGGAATTATGAAAACATAATTCATAATTCCGATTTAGCAAGGAACTAACTCTTCCTCACCCTTCTGCTTAATTTCATCCCGTTCCATATCGTCGATGGGTAGATGTTCGCTTCCAATGAGTCCTGGTTGATTGCCCAAGGTAAGCAATTCCCCATCACGCAATACTAATGAACTCTCACAATTTGGACAAGAATAAACTCTATGAGTTCTTCCTATAGAAGATTCCACTTCTTCAACTAATTCCGAATTAGCCAAGTAGAACCCCAAAGCACGTTCGGCTAAGTCCGACATCGGCTGGGAATCAATTGCTGAACGAATCTTCAACCTCTTGTGCAGTTCCGGCGACAAATACAAAGTAACCTTTTGCTTAGCTTGCATATAACTCTTTAACAGTCTTACCCGGGTATGTATCTCACGATATCGGCTTCCTTTTTAGTTGTCAATCCCGCAAGACGCTTTAACGTCATTATCGTAATTTTTCTTTACATTACGCCTGAGCATCAGGCAAATAAAGGAAAATTTGTAAATTTAGATACGATTTAGCTGCCTACTGCTGGCTTAATTAAAACGTGTGGTTTGGGAAGAAGAATTTATGCTCTGCTTCTATAGAAAGTGAGGATTAAGAGGGAACAGGGAACAGGGAACAGGGAACAGGGAACAGGGAATAGGGAACAGGTTCCTTGCGGGCTTGGTCAGGAATAGAACTCATAACTGATAACTCTTAACTAAGATAGTTGAGAGGTGACACAAACCTGATAGATTTAGCTATCAGCGAGTAAAAACTAGTGCAAATGAAAGTCCTGGTTATTGGCGGTGACGGTTATTGCGGTTGGGCAACCGCGCTTTACCTTTCTAATCGAGGTTATGAAGTTGGAATTTTAGATAGTTTGGTGCGGCGACACTGGGATAACGAACTGGGTGTCGAAACTCTCACCCCCATCGCGTCAATTCAACAACGCCTCCAGCGCTGGCACGATTTGACTGGTAAATCTATCGACTTGTTGATTGGCGATATTACTAATTATGAGTTTCTCAAAAAAGCACTGCACCAATTTGAGCCAGAAGCCATTGTGCATTTTGGCGAACAGCGTTCGGCGCCTTTTTCGATGATTGACCGCGAACACGCGGTTTTGACCCAGGTGAATAACGTCGTCGGTACCTTAAATTTGCTGTATGCAATGCGGGAAGACTTCCCAGACTGTCACTTAGTAAAGCTGGGAACAATGGGCGAATACGGTACACCTAACATTGATATTGAAGAAGGGTACATTACCATTGAACATAACGGACGGAAGGATACGCTGCCCTATCCAAAGCAACCGGGCAGTATGTATCATTTAAGCAAAGTTCATGACAGCCATAATATCCACTTTGCTTGCCGGATTTGGGGATTAAGGGCAACAGACTTAAATCAAGGTGTAGTTTACGGCGTCTTAACTGAAGAAACAGGGATGGACGAATTGTTGATTAACCGCCTTGATTACGATGGAGTTTTTGGTACGGCGCTAAACCGCTTCTGTATTCAAGCAGCCATCGGGCACCCCCTCACCGTTTACGGTAAAGGAGGGCAAACTCGTGGATTCTTGGATATTAGAGATACAGTGCGATGTGTGGAAATAGCGATCGCTAATCCAGCCCAATCAGGTGAATTTCGTGTATTTAACCAATTTACCGAACACTTCAGTGTCGGCGACTTGGCGATTTTGGTGAAGAAAGCCGCAACCGCGATGGGACTGAATGTGGAAATAAACCACCTAGATAACCCTAGGGTTGAGAAAGAAGAACATTACTACAACGCCAAAAACACTAAATTGCTGGATCTTGGCTTGCAGCCCCACTATCTCTCTGATTCTCTACTCGATTCTCTCTTAAACTTTGCCATTAAGTACCAGAACCGAGTTGATAACAACCAAATTCTGCCTAAAGTCACTTGGCGGAGATAGTCAACACAAAGGGTGTCATTTGTCATTGGTTCGCCAATGACAAATGACCAATTACCAATGACCAATTATGCGAATTGCCCTATTTACCGAAACATTTTTGCCCAAGGTTGATGGGATTGTGACGCGCCTGCGTCATACCGTTGACCACTTACAGCGCCATGGCAACCAAGTGCTGGTAATTGCCCCAGACGGTGGTATTATTGAATACAAAGGAGCGAAAATTTATGGTGTCTCTGGTTTTCCCCTACCACTGTATCCCGAGTTAAAACTGGCATTACCCCACCCAGGAATTGGTAACGCTTTAGAAGAGTTTAAGCCGGATATTATTCATGTGGTAAATCCAGCAGTTTTGGGGTTAGCTGGTATATTTTATGGCAAAGTCCTTAATATTCCCTTAGTAGCGTCTTACCATACCCATCTACCTCAATATCTTCAACATTACGGCTTAGGAATACTGGAAGGGTTACTATGGGAATTGCTGAAGGCAGGTCACAACCAAGCGATTTTGAATTTGTGTACCTCTACGGCGATGATGGAGGAACTGAGGGGACACGGTATTGAAAGAGTGGATTTGTGGCAACGGGGAGTAGATACAGAAACATTTCATCCTGAGTTGGCATCCAAAGAAATGCGATCGCGTCTGTCGCAGAATCACCCCGATAGCCACTTGCTACTATATGTCGGACGTCTCTCCGCCGAAAAAGAAATTGAGCGCATCAAACCAATTTTAGAAGCAATACCTGATTCTAGATTGGCATTAGTGGGAGATGGTCCTCACCGCCCAGCACTAGAAAAACACTTCGTCGGCACAAACACCCACTTTGTCGGCTATCTCTCTGGGAGAGAGTTATCTTCTGCTTTTGCTTCCGCCGATGCCTTTATGTTTCCTTCTCGTACAGAAACGCTAGGATTAGTGCTACTGGAGGCGATGGCAGCAGGATGCCCGGTAGTAGCAGCCCGTTCCGGTGGGATTCCTGATATTGTCACAGATGGAGTTAATGGATATCTTTTTGAGCCTGAAGCAGATATTCAAAGTGCGATCGCCGCGACTGTTCGTCTCCTACAACAGAAACAAGAAAGAGAAGTTATCCGTCAAAATGCCCGCTGGGAAGCAGAACGCTGGGGATGGGCAGCCGCTACACACCAGTTACAAACCTACTATCAAAAGGTAATCTATTCTCAACAGTTGGTAGGGGTTGCGTAATTTAATTTGTTAGTTGTTAGTTGTTGGTTGTTAGTTGTTGGTTGTTAGTTGTTAGTTGTTA
>CAXTSI010000063.1:0-25481 GCA_964246695.1 uncultured bacterium | reverse complement strand
GTCGCCTACGGCGACCGCGCCCCCCCCTCTAGAGCGTAAATTCAGACACTTCTCCAATTTGACGATCGCCTGTGCTCCGATCTGCTTCCGTGTTTTCCACAGTTTTAGAGTTATATTTATGACTTTTTATTGCGTAACCTCATTCTCGCGAATCGTGTTAGTTTACTACACTCCTATTGGTGTATTAAGGGTTTATCCTGACAGGTGCAAGATATGAGTTAATCTTTGGTTGAGGAACCCGGTTTTTTAAGTCTTGTTGAGAATGGTGCAAGATATCAGTAAACATTGAACGCCTAAGAAGTTTGGCACTTAGTCATGGAATTGACATCCAAGTTTCCAGGTGCAAGATATGAGCCTCCAGCTAGCGGTGATCGCTAGCAACAAATGAAAGAAGCACATTGGCTGGAAATTCCGAAACCCTTAGTGTCTCAGGGTTCTAAAATGTGCATCTTAGGAGTCAACCCAAGCGCTATCAAAAATCAATTGATAAATACGATTACGCACTCTCAGAGAACCTTGTTGCTTAACTACTAACCCCGACAACAGCAACTCTCTTTCTTCTGGAATGTCTAATGCTTTTACATCTTCGCTTTTCAAGATTTCTCCATACAACTCTAGCAATCGAATCGGCTGTAGCTTCTTGGTGTGTAAAATGCAATCTCTTATAGTTCTCAAATGCTCTGGCACATCCTGGGATTCCCAATTCGAGATAATCTTAGTTCTGACCAAATTTTCAATCCATTCTGCTTCCTGATTAGCAGGAATATCTGCGTCTAAATCACGAATAAACTTAAAGAGCTTTTGAGTCAGAAACGGTTGACCTCCCGTCCAGGCTAACACTTCTTTAAGTACTGTTTGCGGATTGCTAATTTTGTCGCTCAATCCTTGCAATAGGGGTTGAGCTTCATTTTCTTTAAAACCTTCTAATTCAATGACTGTCCCGATCTTCAAAGGCATTCGCTGATAGTCAGTAATTAAATCGCTAGGACTTGCGACACCAAATAAAGCAAAGGTTAAACGTCGGTAGTTTTGATCAACACTACGCTGATTGTAGCAGAAGCTAATTAGCGCAAAAAAGTCATTGACAGGAAAATTTAAGCTAAAGACTCTATCAATTTCATCGAGAAGGATGACTAATTGCGGCGCTGTCGTTTCATCTTGTCCTCTCACTTCCACTAAAAGGACTCCTTCGATGAATTGAAGCAAGCGCTGTGCGAGAGGAATATCTTGGCGCTCTTCCCACCAACTTCAGTTAATGACGCTAAGACTTTCCAGGCTGCCTCTTCATTTTCCTGACCGCAATCGGCTATTACCGTTTCTAGCCAACGTTTTCCCAGTTCTGCCTTCGGGACTTTCCCCAACTGCTGATATTGGGACAAAGTCTTAATCTCATCAGCTTGCAACTGCGCCCCCACTAACTGCAATTCAATTGGACGCACTTGTTTAAATTCATTAGTTAAATCTCTAACTAGAGCATCAATCAAATTTGGCTCTAACCTAAACTGTGCCCTTTGGGTCAATTCTCGAACTACTTTCTTTGCTGCATCAGAGGAGAAGTTACCTAAATAGTAACGCTGGTCTTTCCTAAGAATATCGATATCAAATTCCTGAGCGGCAGCAAACTGCTCGAACTCTAACAAATTGTGCAGATAATCTTCCCGTAGTGAGAGAATTACTTTTACAAACTGAATCTCTATACCCTTAAGACAATCTAGCAGAAAGCCATAAAACTCCCTGCGTTCCTCTAACTTATTACAAATAAAGAAAAATTCTTCAAACTGATCGAAAACCAGCAACGTTAACAAATGATTGTCGGCATTAGCCCGCAACTGTGCTTTAATCTCGTCGAGAGAATCGATAGTAATACCTCTATTATTAAGAGAGGTTGAGGTGTTTTCTATGCTTTCATTTCGCGCTAGAGCTTCTGTCAACTTGTTCCCCAGTCCTTTTACCCAGTTGTTGTAAACCCTAAGAGTTATGGGCAAAGCAATGCGATCTTTAATCGCTTTTCCTTGCAGTACTGGTATAACCCCCGCATTCAACAAGGAACTCTTGCCAACACCAGACTGTCCGTATAAAATCGTCAGTTTGTACTTGGGTTCCGCAATTCTTACATTGATCATATGGTCAACATATTGCTGTCGCCCAGAAGCGAAAAACACGGACGTTAATTCTTTTTGAGGAGCATGTAACTCACCAGTACCAATAAAAGCCCGTAAGCGGAACTTTAGCTCAATTTCTAGCTGTTTTTGCTTAACCTCAAAGGCTTCTAAATATTTTTTCTGTTCGTAGTAGAGAGAGCGCAACTCCGATAAAAGACGAATGTAAACTCTAGGGTTAGATTCGGGCTTAGTTTCCTTTGCAGCCTTCTCCAGAGAATCAATTGCGTTGTGGATTGACCCTAACTTTCGCAGCGCTTGCGCTAGAATCAAGCAATATAAGCCGCGCTGGGGGTGCTGTGACTCAGTAGTAATAGAAGTTGCTTTTTCTGCCCACTGACGAGCCTCGTCCCATTGCTTTCGATGCAGATTTATTTCCGCTATAAAACTGTAATCTTGGGCTAACTTGTTCGGACTGCGATTCTCAAGATGCAGTTGCAAAGATTTTTGTGCTAACTCCTCTAATTCCAACCAAGCTTCTTGCTGTCGCAGCACCTCCCCTAACTGACCAATAAACTTACCTACCAAATCCTTGCGCCCAGCTTGCTCGCTCTTCTCTAGGCATTCTCGGAAAGTGTCTTTAGCTGTGTGCCAATAATCTTGATTTTCTTGTTGATTGTGCTGTGCCTGATAAAAATAGCACTTGCCGACGTGAAACAGGATAATCCCCTGTTGCTCTAGTGAATGTTTTTTCCTGGGTTCGTCCTCTCCAGTTGCTTCCCTTATTTCTCTTTCTTGTCGCTGCCAAAAATCCAAACTTGTTTTATAGTGGGCTAAAGCACTATCAATTTGCTCACTAGCATAGTCATCTCCCCCTAAACAAAACTCCAGATTCGCTTCTAATTCTGGGTCTAACTCTACCCCTTGATTTTGTAACTGTTTTAAGGATGACTCAATTTCTGTCCGTTCCAAGAGGTTAAGAATAGAATTATTTCCTACCGATTCATCTACAGCCTCTACAGCAGCAAAGACCTTTTTTACCTTCTGCCACAGAAAATCTATCAATTCATCAGGAGCAAGCGTAAAGTTAAAGCTCGTACCCCAACTTCTAAAATCAGGAACTAAGCGAATTAGCAGTAGCAAGAGTTCGTCATTTATCCACAAGACCAAGGGAAAGGGGAAATTCTTGCGAAACTCTTCCCGTACTTGATTGGTAGAAGTCAGTACTTGCTCGATCTCCTTGATCGATTCCAGTCCCAAGACCATTACAGCCGAAGGCTTTTGTTCTCCGAGTGCTTCTTGGATAGTGGTGTAAAGAGTTTTGGTAGAAGGTTCCAGACAAATTTCGCGAAAATTGAGCTGGTATTGCTCCCGCAGTTGTTTTACCAGACGCTCTCGTAGGTGGCTGTAGTTGCACCTCGCCAGAAGCAAAGTAAATTCCCCTTCAGACATTTCGACTGTCCAAACCAATTCTGACAACAATTCTTCATTGCCGTTACTGATCGCCTCTGGTATTTGCCCGTCAGTCATTACTCTTTAACTTCTGCCAAAACTGGATTGAGATCGAACCACAACTCTCCTCGCTCGTTACGGTATTCAAATACAAACATACTTCGCAATAGCGTTTGATATTCATCCTCACCAGTGAGTTTTTTGCTTTGTGCCACTCGACGCAGTAACTCCCATTCGTTTATTGTAACTGCTAAACTTAATTCATTGCCAGCTTCTTTGATCACAATTTCTAACCTATCCCGCGTAATGGGTAGAGCTTTTCGCTTCCTCAGACAGGTATACAGCAGACTTAACAAGTTTCGCACGTGACCCCCACTGACTCGGCACAGTCGGTCTAGGGTTTCAGCAGAGTCGAACACCTCTTGTATTAAGTTTAGTCGTTCTTGTGAGGAAAGATCGGGAAAGGCTCTAGCCAGTAACATCTGTCGCAATAACGTTAACCCTTCTAGACAGTCACTCCCATCTTTCAACTGCACTGGCACCATCGGCAACACCATCGGACTTGTGCCGCCTCCGAGACGTTGCTTCAACGCCTCCCGCTCATTGGAGAACATCAAAACCAAGGGGATAGTATAAACTACGTGACAATTAAGGCTACCCAGTTGATCGCCCCGGTCGATAAATAAATATTCCGGTAAAGTTTTTCCCGAAATCATGAGACGATTATCCACCCGATCAAGGTTATCGACAATCACCACTAGCCCTTGTAACCCTTGCTTTTCTAGTTCTGTTTTTGCTGGTTTGAGTAATTCTTGATTAATCGCCTTTAACAAGTTTTCCGTTTGCGGTTCGAGGTATTGTCTTAACTGGCTGCGGACTTTAGGACTTTCCTTCGCTTTGAGGGTTATTTTGCCAATTCCCCAAGATAATTCGCCATGGTCTATTGCGATCGGGGTGTTTAACAATTGGACAAATTCTTGAAATAGATTGGTAAAGTATCCCGATTCTAGACTAATGTTTATTGCTTCCAAACTTTCTTTTACCTGGCGGGTGATCGCTAGCAAAATATCACTCAAATCCACGTCTCCCATATCCAGGTCTTGACTGGATTCAAAATAAACGACGTGAAATCCTTGTTTTTCCAGTTCTGCTTTTAACCGCAACAGCTCGGTAGATTTGCCACAGCCAATGTGTCCGGTAAATAGCTGGCAAGTAGGAGCGGGAGACATCAGGGCTATTGTTTGTCCCAACTCCTCGATAATTTCAGATCCACGTACCTTGGAAAAATCAATGTAATATTTACGTTCTTCAGAATTCTCGACTCTTAAAACTTTGCTGGGATTGCATGCTTGAAAAAATTTCCGTAAATCCACTTTCATCTTTAGCTGCCAGAAGAAAAACCCGTAATTATATTTGAATGCTAAAATAGCAATTATATTTTGTAAAGAAATTCGGTTATATCGGAAATTTTATGGACAATTAACAGTCAGTAGACCGAAAAGTTTCCAGGTGTAAATTTTTCGTTGGTGAATTATACTTCTTGACGAGACGAAGGTAACTATTCACTCCCCCCCTCCAAAATCGGCGAAACCCTTAATTTCTCGTTGAGAGGCGGGGAGGAGTGTGAACGGTTACAGACGAAGAGCCTTTCATGCCACCGATCCATCGCAAATCAACGAATTATTTACAGGTGGAACTGTTTTGGGATCGATCGCGAAGCTGGTTGAGTCATGCCTTATAATTGCTGAAATGATTGCCATACATTTTAGCACTTTTACACCATTCTTCTCAGAGTTTGTGAGAAATATGGATTCAAAATATCATAGGACAACATATAGTTCAAAAGTATAAATGGAGTTTAAAAACCTCAAAACTCAATCACAGCAAGCAACAGGGTTTTTGTAGTTCATTTGTACCCTACCGCAGTTTTGAGAATTGAAGAAGGCAGTCCCAACGAAACAAGTTTCACCGCCAAGCATGTAAGTAGGAATTTTTTTCTGTTCCCTGTTCCCCGTTCCCTGTTCCCTACTTACAAGTCAGAGGGCAGAAGGTTCCGTTTAGAAGGGGATTCTGACTAGGGTGTTGACTCTGAACCCTTTACCCCATAAGACTTCATGCAAAAAATGTGTCGCGTGTGTTTGTGGGAAAGCGGCTGGAACAGCCGCTTTCCCACAAACAAAAGCAACATAAATAATTTTCCGGAAAATTGCCTCAAAACACCTAAAGTCAACAGCCTAGTACAGCACGGCGTAAATAAACAGACCATAATCATGGGAGAATAAATAGCAAGGGAAAAAGCCGTTGTGGTAGGAGGATCAAGGAATCAGGGTATGGCAAGATTAACTCCAAAAATATTAAATTTAAGCGATGGCGATCGCGATGAACTCCAACAACTGATAAACAGGCACAACACGCCACAACAGATAGTGCTACGAGCAAAAATAATTCTCAAGGCATCCGATGGTCAAAACCACCGTGAAATCGCCCGAAGTTTAGATATCAATCGACAGATGGCTCGTTTATGGAGAAACCGATGGTTGGAGACCGAGGGAAAAGACTTATCAATTTTTGCTCATATTAGAAGATCTGGAGCGTGTTGGCGCACCAGTAAAATTTAGTATGGAACAAGTAATTGAGTTGTTTGCACTTGCGTGTTCGCCGCCTGAAGATTATGGACGACCAAACAGGTACTGGACACCAAGAGAACTGGCAGATGAAATTATGAAGCTTGGCATTATTGAAAGTATATCTGTTCGCCATGTAGCAAGATTATTAGAAGAAGCAGAACTTAAACCACATGCCTCGCGCTACTGGTTAACCCCCCCCTGTAGATGAAGAATTTGACGCAAAAGTTGAGGATATTACAGGCTTATATCTGAGTGCAATTGAACGTGTTCAAAACGGGGAACGAACAATATCGATTGATGAAATGACAGGTATTCAAGCTACTGAGCGTCTAGAAAAAGACTTACCAATGCGACCAGGTAAAGTTGAACGGAGAGAGTTTGAATATATTCGTCATGGTACCCAGACCTTAATAGCGAATTTTGACGTTGCTACTGGTAAGATTGTCGAGCCAACTTGTGGAGATTCTAGAACAGAATCTGATTTTGCTCTCAATATCCGTCAAATCATTGAAACAGACCCCGATGCTAAAAAATGGCATCTAATTATGGATTGTCTTAATACTCACCAGTCTGAGTCCCTGGTTCGTTTGGTCGCAGAAAAAGAAGGTTTGGACGTCGAACTGGGTATTAAGGGGAAAAGTGGTATCCTCAAATCGATGAAATCTCGTGCGGCTTTTTTAAGTGACCCCACACATCAAATTGTTTTTCATTATACACCAAAACATTCTTCATGGCTTAATCAAATTGAGATTTGGTTCAGTATTTTGGTTCGTAAGTTACTCAGAAGAGCAAGTTTCGCCAGTCAGGATGACTTGAAAAATCGAATCCTGAATTTTATTGACTACTTTAATAAAACAATGGCTAAACCTTTTAAGTGGACATATAAAGGTAAAGTCTTGGCTATTTAATGGTCTGTTTATTTACGCCGTGCTGTACTAGATTCTGACCCCTCCTAAACGGGAGCCACTCAATCGAAGATTGAGTCGGGGTCTTAAACCCTTGTTCCCTACTTTCCCCCTAACCTCTCACGAATGATATTCTGGAGGAGCGCATTTTCAAATTTCAGTTCGGCTTGGGTGGTTTTGAGAATTTTCACAGTTTGTAACAATTCTTTAGTCTGCTTGATTACTTCGATCTCCCGCTCCTTGTATAATTTAGCGTTCTCTAAAGAAATAGCAATTTGAGCCGACAGCAGTTCTAAAACTTTAAGTCGTTTTGGGGTAAAGGTATTTGGCGTTAAATTATTTTCCAAATAGATCAAACCAATTAATTGGGTTTGATGGATAATCGGCTTACACAAAATCGACTTCGAGCAATTTTTTATAATATAAGGATCTTCTTTAAATCTTCCCTGGTTGATAGCATCTGCTAGAACGACTTCTTCTCCAGTTCTGGCTACATAATTAATTAAAGATAAGGGCAACTTTTGACTAGTTGTCACCGGAATTGATTGAATAGTTACTGATTTGTCTTTGTCCGCAACATTCTGAGCTTCAATCACCAGTTGCTCTCCTTTTTTTAAGATGAGGAAGGCATTTCGAGCACCAGCATTTTGCATCAGGATTTTCATCAGTTTCTCGATCAACTTATCCAGAACGATTTCCGCTGCTATAGCTTGGGAGGCATCCATCACCATCTCTAAATCCAATTCGGCTCCCAAAGTACCTGTGGTAGTGGTAGAATCAACTTTAATGGGAGGCTCTGTCTTGATTATCGCTGTTAATTCAGGATATTTATTTTGATATTTCTCCTGTAAATTCTTCAGCTTACGTTCAGATCCCCACAATTGGTAGCCATACCAAGCTTGTTTAAGATAGATAAAGGCAAATGCCTCTTTGCCTTTATCTAACCAGAACTTAGCTGCTAGTTCATTAGCTAGAGCTTCATTGTAAATGAAATCATTATTTTTAGCTAAAGATATAGCGCGATCATACAAATCCATTGCTTCTAAATCTTTATCACGGATGCGGGCAATTTCTGCTTCTACCAAAAGATACTTGTGGGCAAAATTTTCCGGACAGTTGTCCCCCCAGATTTTCATCTGCTTCTGATTGGCTATGATTTGTTCCCAATAATCATTTTGCTCTTTTTCATTTGCCTTTGGGTAAAGCCCTGCCAAAATTAGGGAAGTATAAAAATTATATTCTGCCAAAAGCATCGTTCCCTGGACAAAATCGAGTAACTGCTCTGTCTCTTGTATGCATTGGAGTGCAGATTCCAGTTCCTCGTAAAGATATAGTGCTTGAGATTTTATAATTTTAAAAAAGCACAGTCCAGTTAAACTATTAAGGGAGTGACACATTTGCACGTATTCGGTTTCGCTGATTTCATCAGTGTGAAAATCCCCTTGGTTTGCCGTCTTGCCGCATAAATTCCAAATCCCGATTTGTCCGCCCAAACTGACGGTTTTGGTGAAGTTATTTTTAGTTTTTTGCGCAAACTGATAAAATTTTTGTAAATTTGCTAAAAATTTTTCCAAATTTTCACCTAAAGAAAAATTATTGATTGATTTGCTAAAACCCAAAATATATCCAGCGTAAGATAAAGAACCTACCTCTAAACACGCCTGATACGCTTCATTATTCAAAGATTCAGAAGATTTGAGCGGCTTAACCCAGTGATTTAATACAGCACCTAGGTAGAACAAAACCAGAGCTTTTTGGGAGAGTACATTTAACTTTTCACTCAGCTTGAGTCCCAACATTCCAAATTCATAACCAGATTTATAGTCTCCCCATCTGGAATTCAAAACATGACCGTAATTAGCGTAACCTTTGGCAGATTCTGGTACATGACCGTACTTGAGGGATAAATCCACCATTGTAATTATCGTCCAAACATACAGGTCTTGATTGATAGCATAAGTAGCTACATAAAGATTTATCAACACCCGCATGGCAGCTTTTTTCTGGGGACAGGTCATCGCAGGAGCATCGAGCAGCGAAAATATCTGGCGATTACTTATATTTTCCTTAACTAGGACAAGTTTGGTTGCCAATTCTGCTTCTACCCGCTCATCTTCAGGGAAGTCAATTCCCAGGGGTCTTAGGGATTGGCGTGCAGTTTGAATTGCCTCTCGATATCTCCCTTCTAGGGTTAACTCCACTATCAGCAAGATGTAAAGTTCTACTCGATCTAAAGCTGATCTTGCCTGGACTAAAGCTTGATCAATAAGCGTTTGCGATTGTTGAAAATTTCCATTTAAATATTCGGTTTCCGCTAGTTGAGTATAAAGACTTAATGCTAATGGATAGTCCTCTTGCCAAATATTATTACTAACAAGTTTCATACAGAAAGAAAGATATTGTTGAGCAGCTGCATAAGCCATAGCATTTTTGGCTTTTTCCCCTGCCTTCAAGTTTAATTGTACTAATTGGGATCGTTCTTGAGGATTGGTAATCAGTGATTCACTGATATTAAGATGATCGATTAAATCAAAAAAATTTTCTTCTCGCTCTTTTTGCGAAAGTTTTGCCAAAAACAGTCTGCCAATCCTCAGATGTAAGGCTTTTTTCTCTTCATCTTTAATCAAGCAATAAGCTGCCTGCTGTATGCGATCATGCGAAAATTTATAATTATTAATTATCAACTCTGAATTAATCGCTTCAGCATCGGCGATTTCTAACTCAGAAGTGGGTAAAATCAGTCCCAATCGAATGGCACTGATTAAGTTTTGATAAATTGTAGCAGCTTCTTTTTCTTGAATGATAGATAGGGTTTTTAAATTAAACTTATTACCAACGCAAGCCGCTAAATGTAAGACCTGCTGAGTTGACTCTGGCAATTTATTGAGTTTGTTAATCATTAAAGCAACTACATTGTCAGTGATGTTGATCGCTTCAATTTCGGCAATATTCCATTCCCAACTCAGGGAAGAGCGGTTTAATTTGAATAAGTTTTTGGTGTGCAGTGTTTTGATAAATTCTTTGACAAAGAAAGGATTACCTCCCGTTTTGTCCATCACTAATTCAGCCAAGGAGCCAACTAATGAAGTTTTGCTATGCGTAGTTTCAGCAATCATCTGACTAATATACTCTACGGACAAATGTGCTAAAGTAATTTGCTCGATTTTTACTCCTTGTTGGTGCATATCTTCCAAGGCTAGCTTAAAGGGATGGTTCGCACTAATTTCGTTATCCCGATATGCTCCGATTGTCAATAAATATTGCATATCGGTATCGGTCACTATTAGTTTTATCAACTTGAGGCTGGCAGAATCAACCCACTGCAAATCATCCAGAAAGATGACCAAAGGATGCTCGGCAGCCCCAAAGATCCGAATGAAGTTCTGGAAAACAAGATTAAAGCGATTTCCTGACTCAGTTGCTGCTAACTCTGGCACTGGTGGTTGTTTACCGACAATCAATTCCACTTCTGGAATCACATTAATAATCACCTGAGCGTTTGGTCCCAAAGCAAATAGGAGTTTTTTTCGCCACTTTTCTAGCTGCGAATAATTTTCAGTTAACAATTGTCGGATCAATTCTTGAAAAACTTCTATGATAGCTGAGTAAGGAATATTGCGCTTGAACTGATCGAATTTACCAGAGATGAAATAGCCATGCTTTTCGGTAATAGGCTTGTAAACTTCCTGCACTAACACTGATTTACCAATGCCGGAATAACCCGCGACTAAAATCATTCCGCTCTTAGCTGCTGATGTTACCTGCTTAAAGGCTCCCAGTAAGAGATTAACTTCTGTTTCCCTTCCGTAAAGTTTTTCAGGTATGTGCAATTTGTCCGAATAATCTCTAGCGCCAAGGCTAAAACTTTCAATGTGACCCAATGAGTTTAACTGGTCCAGACAATTTTCTAGATCTACTTCAATTCCCCAAGTACTTTGATATCTATCTTCAGCGTTTTTAGCCATTAACTTAAGAATGAGATCTGAAAGGATTGAGGGAATTTGTGGATTAACTTGACAAGGAATAACTGGTTGTTTGGCTATATGACAATATACTAATTCCCTTGGAACTGTTGTAACAAATGGAAGTTGATGAGTAAGCAGTTCATAAAAAGTAACACCAAGTGAGTAAAAATCAGTGCGATAATCCAATGAGCGATTCATTCTTCCAGTTTGTTCTGGAGAAATATAACCCAGAGTTCCTTCTAAGATATTAGGATTTTTAAGAATGGGATTTTCTTTAGATAAAACGCTAGAAATCCCGAAGTCGATGATTTTGATTTCTTTAGTTGTAGGATTTAAAATAATATTATAAGGGTTAATATCTTTATGGATAACATTAGCTGAATGAATTTTTCCTAAAATTCTAGTGATGCGAATAGCAATAGTTAGAAACTCTTGTAAGGTAAGCACATTGCCACCGCTAAATTTTCTTTGCTTGCTCAAAATCTTTAAGGATTCACCGCCAAAATCCTCTAAAGTCATCACCAGAGTGTTCTGATATTTTTTTAGATCAAATGCTCTAATAACACCATCAATATTGGAATTATTTAGATAACGAGTAATTTCATATTCCTGCTTGTAGCGAGTAAGTTCTGCTGAAGTAGGATAATTTTCTCGAAGAACTTTAAGAATAACCAATTGACAATCACTTCTTTTTGTCGCTCGATAAACTAATGAATTTACGCTTTCATAGATTTTTGAAAACATTTGATATTCTGGCAGCATGACAGATCCTTTTATGCTTAAAATCTCACTTCTTCAATTGATTATACATTTATATTAGTTTAAAAACACTCTCTAATACCAAATCCGTATTAAGAACCCCCTCAGAAATTTTGAATATTAATAAAAACCTGACAAAAATGGGCAATACACTATTAGATAAATTCCGCTATCTTCAGTCTTATATGTGTCAGAAAATTAGTTATGTAAATTGGTTTGAGGAGATGATGTTATGTTGACTATTTTAGGGTTTTTAGAGTTACTTTAACTAGCTATGTAAAATTTTGTATCAACATTCAACATTTATGTATTCATTATTGAAAGTCGGCAATAAATTTAAAGAATCCAAGAGAAATAGATATTTTGATCTCACCAGAGTCATAAAACGCCTTTGTCTAGCAGCAGAGAAAAAATGGTCGCTAATACCATTTTAAATCGAAGATTGAGTCGGGGTCTTAAACCCTTGCTCCCTTTGGTCACCAGAAGGTTCGGGCATTTGGGGGAAGGGATTGATCCCTTCTGCCCTCTGCCCTCTGACTTGTAAGTAGGGAACAGGGAACAGAAAAAAATTCCTACTTACATGCCTGGCGGTGAAACTTGTTTCATTGGGACTGCCTTCTGCCTTTCTTGATAAAAATGATAATCAGTAAACCAAAAAGTTTTGGAAACAAACGTAAAAATAAGGGTTCCAGCCTTCGTTAACAACGAGGTAAACAGCATTGGTATATAGAGCGATCGCATTAAGGTAACCAGTGGCATCACCTGAAACGCTCACTAAGAGGTTGTTTTGTGGAATCCCTCCATTTAGGTGAAATGTCCGCATGGCAAGGCTTCTAAAAAACTTTTTGGTTTACTGATAATCATTATGAGGGGGAGGACAGTCTCTAGCAGAGCATAAAAGAGTGTTAATTTGCAAAATACTTCTTTTAGGTTTACTATATAAAGCAAGGGTTAAACCTTACTTTACTGTACAAAGAGAAGGATATCCTAAAATGAACCAGGAAAACTTTCAGAAATTAAACGTCAGTCGCAATCAACTTGCAGAGCATCCAATCAATTACGGTTTAGGTGATTCAGCAAAGAAAGGTGTTAAGGTTAGTCGCAATCAACTTGCAGAGCATCCAATCAACTACGGTTTAGGTGATTCAGCAAAAGACTGAGTGATTAAGATAGGTAAGTTGGCGAGAAAATTTATAACTATGTAACGAAAAGTTAAGCAAAGTGGTTGGAGTTAAATTTTACACGTTGTGTACTGTAGTTGCCTCTTTCCCCTCTAGCTTGAACACCATCAATTACAGCATAACGCTCTTTTATTACTGTCTCCAGAGTAAATTTGAAACTCTAGTTTTAGGGTAGTCCGCCCAAGCAGACTTTGTTTGTGTACCCACAATTTCCAGTCACCTTGATTATTATCTCGCCACAGTCATAGAAGAGCGATAAGCGAGTTCCATCTCGTCGTTAAACATTTTTACCGCTAATTCATCTTTTTTCAGATGTTGTCACTCCAATTCAATTGGGTTCATTAGAGAACAATATTTGGGCAATAAAGGTTAAAATTATTTGCTCTTTTATAGATAATTTTGGTTTACGTCCACCGCTACCAGAGATAATTCTAATTTTCTTCGATTCTAACAAAGCTTGTTTTTCATGGTGTAAGTAAGTCGGCGTGAAAAAATAAACCTATGTAACGAAATGTAAAATCTGCCAAGGGCTTATGAATGAAGCATTCTATGGTTTTTACAAAACTAAACTCAACATACATTGGTTTTATTGTGCCGACTTACTTAATTGTTCGGCATTTTGAAGTAATATTTGTAGATCAGGATACCCCAAACCAATTAATCGTTGGCTTTCTTGAGGATTTGCTTCGATATAATCCACTAAGGAATTGATAAGTTTGGTGTAAAAAAATCCTATTATATTCTTTTACCACAAAACTTACTATTTGGGAGATGTCTATTAGATATCTCCGAAAAATATGAAAACCTATCTATGACTGGATTTAAACAAGCGATCGCCAATTGTAAACATCAGCCAATCTCAACGCAGGAATCTGGGTTTGAGATTATTACTGTTGATAATTAAGTAAAACCAAGTATCTGTTTACGCCAATTTTAGCTATGGCTAACTCGCGCTATTTTACAGGGGTAAAACTAATGTTCCTATCCGAAATCTTACAAGTCCACATATCGTCATAATTATTTTTTCGTATTTCTTTGGATTTAGTCGAAATCTTTCTGAAGCTACTCTAAATATTTTAACCATATTTTATACCCTTTTACCATAGAATGCTTCTATTTTGGAGATGTCTATTAAAGATGGTGTTATTAAGATAAAATTTAAGGAATCGCTAAGAGATGAAGAGACTCGTTGTAAATCCAGATAAGTTTCGTCACTTTGGAGATGTAGAAAGCGATTGTTCGTTTTTTTTGATTACAGATCCAGACTTTGTTGACCTTTTTGAGATTGATCAGAACAACTCCTATTGTAGAGTTCAAATACTCGCATATTCTGGTTCTTCTCCCAGCCATTTTGCAGAACTTATAAGAGATATAGAAGAACCATCTCATATTCTTGTAATTTGCCCTAAAACCTCAATTATTTCAATAGATCGAGAAGAAATGGGACAAAGAAAACTAGCACTTATGACTGCAAGCTCATCTCCTACTTCAATTTTAGCAATAGACCATTTTTTGAGACAAATTGAAAATACGAATCCATTTTCTCAGAGAGAATTTGCTAAGAGTTTTTTTGCTACATTAACTGCCTCCAATCAAATTCATCTAATTGATGAAACGCACGGAGTTACAGCAATTCTAGACTTAAATAGCAATCAAGATTCATCATGGTATGAGCAAGGTGGGCAAATGGATTGGGGAAGCCAAATGACTTTTCCATCTGGTGAAGTAAGCACATTTCCAAATGTTCATTCTAAGCATGGAATCTTTTGGAAATTACCATTAGAAGGTCAAATTGCACTTTTTGGACCTGTTATTGTGAGCGCTGGAACACGTTCTTTTGAGTTAGAAGATCAAGAACGCATTTATCAAGATCTGAGTAAGGTAGAGCAATACCCAGTGATAGCAACAGTTGAACAAGGAACCATAACAAGATTAACTGCTAAACATCCAGAAGCATATGATGCAAAATCAATGCTAGAAGCTCTTTTTGAACGAGACGTAAGATATAGAACTGTTTGGGAACTAGGAATTGGAATCAATACTGAACTGAAGTTATGGCCAGGTAATACACCCATGAATGAAGCATATGGGGGTAGCAAAGGTGTGGTTCATTGGGGGCTTGGTCTTCCACCTTTTACTGAATATCATATTGACTTTCTGTGCCCTGAAATAAATGTGTACACTGATTTTGGAGAGCATATCACTGTTAAAGAATATACATTATCTTGCGTGCAGGTTGCTCGTGGCGAATGATCGTGCGATTCGTTCAGCCTAGCGCGACCTGAAAAAGGTCGTTTAGTACGGGAAGCCACTTCCAAGTGCGGTTTCACACCCGCCACCCCTACGTAAAAGACTAGCAATAGTCCGGTCACACCTCAAGTAAGTAATGAACAAGGTGGAGTGCAGACTCGCGTTGGTAACCGAAGCTGCCAGCTATTATGCGGTCAGGGGCTAGGGGGAGTTCCCTAATGGTGAACCTGAGTAAACTATCGTTAAACTGCGTTATACGAAAAAGAGCCAAATCAGGCTGATAGGCTCTGACCAAAAGGTAAATGGATAGGATTTATAGTCAGGACTTACGCAACTGTCACAAGCGATGGCGCGGCTACGCCGCGCCGAGCGCCCAACAGCTAGAGAACCGATCCACTAATATATGTTGACAAAAACCGGAGGATGCGCCTTGCCCTAAGACACCCATTTCCGGCGAAATATTCGGGCTAAAAATATTCAGGCGATCGCCCGAAATTATGACTTTTATTGTTGTGCTAATACACCTGCACCCGTCTGCAAGTTGTGTCAATCACGAATACTGGTAACTGATATCTTGCACCATTCTCAACAAGACCTAAAAAACCGGGTTTCTCAACCAAAGATTAAGGGTTTGACCATTAGTCATTCTCAAGAAACCCGGTTTTTCACCCAGGTGCAAGATGTGAGGTAAGGCTCTCTAGAGGAGAAGCATGGGAACATCGGGACGTTTTAGTTGCTGAACGCGGAGGATTCGACAACAATCCATGCTTAATTTGATAAATTGTTTGACCAGTATATCGCGCTAAATCTTTGAGTCTAAGCCAGACTAAAATAGCGCAGGCAATATGATTTCTTTGAATACGACCCTTACGGCATTGACATGATTCAACACCAGTCAACTGCTTTAATTCTCTATGAAACTCCTCAACTTTCCATCGAACCTTACACACCTGTTGTACAACGTTCGTAGAATCTTGAGATAAATCGTTCGTAGCGATAAAATCCGTTCTGTCGGTGGAGACAGTTACCCGGAATAGTTTCACTTTTTTCGTGCGTGGGAACTTCTTTATTTTAACTATTTTACCTGATTTTAACTCCTCCTCATCCCAAGATAATAATTCAATTCTTTGATATTTTTTTTGATTTGCTGTATCATCAACAAGTCGATTACGCTTAAGAGGACAATAATAATATTTCCCTAAATCATCAATATACAACATCAGTTTATTTGTTGCATACCAACTGTCCATTAACACTGTTGTAAACGGCAGATCCTTATGGTATACCAAGTTTTGCAGCATCTCCGTCACATGGTCTATCTTCGTTTTCCCATCTCTGTCTGGGTCGTAAATACGATAATCAACTACCCAAAATTTTCCGACTTCATGATTGACATATATACAATTTATTAGCCCAATCCCTTGGATAACACCATGCTCGTTGCCACTATATTGCCGTTTAGTTGTCTCTATTTCTATGGCGTATCGTTTATCAATTACTGTATCATCAAAAACTAGATATGCGTTCTCATTTATTTCGATGATATTTTTTACATTATCCCAAAGCAAACGTGGTGTTAGTTTTTCATTCTTGAGATAGCGGTTAATTTTATCATGGCTAATTTGTTCTAGATGATCTGCCAAATTCGTCAGAGTATAATTAATTTGACTACTTAACAAATACTGGCAATAGTTAAGTTTAGTAAATCTCATAAACTATATCATTGATTTGATGCACATCTGTCCAGATTTTCTCATAAAAGTTTAACCAGTGCTTCACTGCTATCAATTACTGTTGTACAGAGCAACAGAAGCCTCAAGGCACATCCTGCTTATTAATACTTACGTACTATAGTTGGCGATCGCATTGTGCCAGTTGCGTAAGTCCTGATAGTTTCTGCTTCTATAAATCGTGTGAACATAACGAACATCGCAGAATACTGGACTTTAGACTATCTAAGATGGTAATATTCACAGTTGGAATCCAAGTTCTCTTTCTTCTTAGGAGACGTTCCTCTAAGGATTCTGCATCAAAGCCAATCTGAGAAGAGATGATGTGCCATGCTTCTTTATGTTCAAATGTGTTTACATTCACAACAGCATAAGTTGACTGGTCAATAGCACTGATGACAAAGGGAAGTGCACCACATTGAGAGCAGAAAATGAATTGAGCCGTATTCGTTGCGAAAGTATGGCGATTTACCAGTGATTCGGACTTGA
This sequence comes from uncultured bacterium, assembly GCA_964246695.1. Lineage (GTDB taxonomy): Bacteria > Cyanobacteriota > Cyanobacteriia > Cyanobacteriales > Nostocaceae > Stigonema. The sequence goes on along the minus strand of CAXTSI010000063.1, from coordinate 8,024 downwards.
ATGTTGCTTTTAGTACAGCATCTTTATGAGATGTATAGGTGGCACTGTGTTTGGAGCAGAAAGAACAAGAGCAAGAGCGTGCAGCTATTGTTTCATTAATTGGCAACCAAAGCTCATAACTAATATTTTTGCAGTGACAACTTCCAATAATTAAAGACATACTTTTTTCTGATCTCACGAATTTTCCAATTTTTCTGGCTTAACTCTCAAGAAACACACTCGGTGGTGAGAGTTTGAGGAACAAGCTCAAAGCCGCTCTTATTGAGCCTTTTTCTTGAGATTGTTGAGGATTTGCTCTTGGTATTTCTGCTCATAGTAGTCCATGCCAGGGTCAGTATAAAGTCCTGTGGTTGTCCACATCCGGTAGAACATACGTGCCAATTTATGGGCGGTAGCCGTAATCGCTTTGGGGGCGCCCACAGCTTTCGCAAACGCCGATAAAAAGCGCCCAATGCAGAACGACTCTTAGCGGCGGAAAAAGCCGCCATGCGGAAAGCAGAAGCAGCACGATTAACAACAGGAAGAGTTTGAGAGCTTTTGACCTTACCGCCAGTAATTTTTTGACCAGGGCATAAACCTAACCATGAGGTAAAGTGCTTAACAGTTGGAAACCGTCCTGGGTAAGCGTCCAACTTCCGACAAAATGGTTTGTACTGTTAAAGCATCAAGGCCATCAATCAACGTGAAATCGACACCTGCGATCTGGTAAAGAAAGAAATGCAAATCAAAATTTGGGTGGTTTGCGGTTGGCTTTTTCCTGCGTTTTTTCTTTGTGATTGGAAGTTCCTCTTCTGTTTTTGGTTAAAAGGAGGCGAGACATTTCTCAATTTCAGTGTCTAGAGACGCAATCTCTTTCTGATAAACCTCATAAAGAGTTAATTCTTGCTTCAAAACAAACAGATGTTCACGCTCGTTAGTCACCTGTTAAGGCTTTGGCAATCTCCGTTGTACTACTTTTAATTCTGGGGTCTTTGAGGGCAGCTAGAACTTGTGGGTCTGTTTCTCCAGCAGCTATTGCTTTGATAATTGTCATTCCCGTCAGACCAGTAATATCACTAATGACTTTGTGTAAGTGTAGATTCATTTGAATCAGGGCTTTTTGCATTCGCTGAACATGAGTACTAGCACTTTTGATTAAACTGTCTCTTTGACGGATGTAACTACGTAGGACGCATACCTGGTCTTCGGGGCGGAATCTGATATCTTGCACCATTCTCAACAAGACCTAAAAAACCGGGTTTCTCAACCAAAGATTAAGGGTTTGACCATTAGTCATTCTCAAGAAACCCGGTTTTTCACCCAGGTGCAAGATGTGAGGAATGAGCCTGACAGCAAACCGTAGGTGTGCAACTGCTGCAACCACTGACAGTCGTTGACATCAGTTTTACGTCCTGGCACTGTTTTAACGTGGTGAGCATTCACAAGTTTGACCTCAAGACCCCTCGTTTCCAAAAGCTGAAATACAGGAATCCAGTAAACACCCGTTGCTTCAGAAGCCACAGTATCCACCCCGCATTCGATTAGCCAGTCAGCCATTGCCATTAAATCAGGGGTGAAACATCCAAATCTTCGGACATTTTTCTCTGTTCTATTTGGGGGAACACACACCCAATGTTCTCCACCACCAAGGTCAATGCCCGCTGCATTTTGATTAATTTGCTCCCAATGTGATGTTGCTTTGGCGCCAGGAACAGACTGATTTTTCCTTTGATTCGGTGGCAATTTCATGGCTGCAACCCTGATATAATTAATTAAATATGTCCTGCCTGGGTCGGTAGTATTAAATAATCTCTCAAACGGGATAGGAAAATTTTCCTTCACCAATGTCATAACCATTAAACCCAGAACCACGCTCCTAATCGGGTATTTTTCACACCAGTCAACGCTCGGTTTTAACTGTTAGGACACTTATAAATCTATCTCATAAGAGGACCCTTGTGCGACTGTTTCTTCCATGCATAACGGGTAGCGCGCCGCCCGTCGGTCGCTCCTAAGAAACACAGGGAACAGGGAACTCTTAACGGGGAACATTACAATATGTTTCTTCCATATATCACTTGCGGCGTAGTCCGCTAGTCTGAGGCTCATATCTTGCACCTGGAAATTTGAGTGTCAATTCCTTGACTAAGTGCTAATCCTCTGAGGCGCTCAATATCTTGTAAAAGAAGTAACACTACCAAATGGGGAAATATAGTTTGGAACGCAATTTCTGCGGCTGTATCTTTAAAATAAAGTCGTAAAGTTTCAGAGTCCTGAAAGCCTTAATATAGCCATCTTCTAGTTCAGAAATTACCTCAATGCCACTCGTGATCGCCCTAAACAGTCTCTTGAGAAGCCGTTATCCATTTTTAGCCAAACTTCTCTAGGGTAAGTTTTCAATTGAATTGATCGCATTGTCAAGGCGCGAAAACCGCGCCCCTACGGTTAGATTGTGGTCTACCCTTTTTATTCAAATTTTCAGAATTCTGATTGCAGCCAATCTTCTAAAGTGATTCCTGGAATTCTCCGCATATCAGAATCATGGGAAACAAGAATTAAGCCGCGTGTAATTGCCGTAGCTGCTATCAATATATCTGCCTCTTGGATAGGTAAACCCCTACGTTTTAAATTTGCATGAATTTCGCAGGCTTTCTCGATTATTTCTATATTATCCAAGAATAAAACCCTATATTTTCTGCATACTTCATTTAAGTCAGATAGCTGTCTTGTAGCATTGGCGTAAATAAGACCTCTTTTAGATTCATAGTATGCTATGCAACTTATAAAAACTTCTTGTCCTATAAAACCCACCTCTTCTAGTTTATTGCTTATCTTTTCATTTTTCTTCAAAATAGCCGTTAAGACATTAGTGTCGAGGAGATAGACCATTACAGACTATCTCCGTTCTACGGCTTCATCATACATTTTAATTTGCTCTGGAGTTAGGTCATTTAACGTTCCGGAAACTGCCTCGATCACCAAAATACTATCAATTCTATTTGTTAAGTCATCATCAGGAATACTTTTTACGTATTCAGGAGAAAATTTATCTACAAATATTGCTAAATGTTGAATCATTGCCTCTTTATCTAACCTTTCCTTGTATAGACTATTAGCTTCGATCAATTTGCCAACAATCTCTGATATCCGTGCTATTGCTACATCTCTTTCATCAGAAACTTTCTGCATAAAGTACACTCAACTTTTTCACTCATGTCTACATTTTACAACCTTAAAGCAAATCTCACACTCTAGCTATTGCCCTCCTTTGTGAGGTAAAAGTAGCAAAAGGGTAACGTTACCAGGAGATGAGACGCTTATTTTCAGAATTCTGGTTGCAGCCAATCTTCTAAAGTGATTCCCGGAACTCTCCGCATATCAGAATCATGGGAAACAAGAATTAAGCCGCGTGTAATTGCCGTAGCTGCTATCAAAATATCTGCATCTTCTAAACAATTACCCCTGCGTTCTAAATATGTATGAATCTCTGATGCTCTTTCAATAATTTCTATGTCATCCAAGAATAAAACTTTATACTTTTGGAAGAACTGATTAAATTCAGCTAGCTGCCTTGTAGCATTTACAGCCAGAAGTCCTCGCTTGACTTCATAGTAAGTTATGCAACTTATAAACACTTCTTCTCCTCGACGAGTCACCTCCCGTAATTTTTTATGTACAATTGCATTTTTCTTCAAAATGTAAGTAACAATATTTGTATCTAGGAGATAAGTCACCCTCTCTATCTCCCTTCCACCGCTGCATCGAAAATTTCGATTTGCTCTGGGGTTAAATCATTTAATGTCCCCGAAACAGCCTCTAGAATGAGAATTTTGTCAATTCTGTCTGTTAACTGCTTATCGGAAATAGCTTTCATTTCTTCAGGCGAAAACTTTCCAAAGAGGCTTACTAACATTTCAAGCATTTCCTCTTTGTCTAATTTTACCTGATAGAGGCTGTTACCTTGAAATAACTTGTCTGCTATTGGCGATATGCGGTTGACAAGCTCACGATCGCTCTTAATTTCGTACATAATATCCTCCTAGTAGTAGGGTGTGTTAGGCGCATATTATAACAGCCGCCCTCCAAGCATCTACGTTATCGCACCCTACAGATAAAAAATTGGCTAGTTTCCATAATTACTCTAGCAAGTCAATAAACCGAGTAACCACAAAAAAAGGGTGGGCAATACAGCCCACCCCACATAAAATAAAGAGACTCTGTTGCGAATTAACCCAACAATTCTTTAGCTTTAGCGACTACATTATCAACGGTGTAGCCGAATTTTTCTAGGACTACACCACCAGGAGCAGAAACACCAAAGCGATCAACGCTAATCATCTTACCTTCGTTGCCGAGGTAACGACACCAGCCGAAGCTAGAAGCAGCTTCTACAGCTAACCGCTTGGTAACAGCTTTAGGCAATACAGACTCGCGGTAGTCTTCCGGCTGTGCATCGAACAATTCCCAAGAAGGCAAAGAGACGACACGAACTTTCTTACCTTCAGCGCGGAGTTTGTCAGCAGCTTCAGTACACATGTACAATTCGCTACCAGTACCGATGAGGATAATGTCAGGTGTGCCGTCGCTATCCGAGACGATGTAACCACCCTTAGCCACACCCTCAATGCTGGTTCCTGGCAATTGTGGCAAGTTTTGCCGACAGAATGCCATGAGAGTGGGGCGATGTTGATTGGCTTTTTCAATCGCCACTTTGTAAGCGCCAGAGGTTTCTTTACCATCGGCGGGACGGATGACTGTGAGGTCAGGAATTGCCCGCAAAGAAGCGAGGGTTTCAACTGGTTGGTGAGTAGGACCATCTTCACCCAAACCGATAGAGTCGTGAGTCATGACGTAAATGACTCCCGCTTGCGACAATGCTGAAAGGCGGATTGCTGCGCGCATGTAGTCAGCAAATACCAAAAAGGTTGCGCAGTAAGGAATCAGCCCAGAACCGTGCAGGGCAATACCGTTACAAATAGCGCCCATACCATGCTCGCGCACACCAAAGCGCAGGTTGCGGTTTTGATATTGTCCTTTCTGGAAGTCACCTGCGCCTTTAAGTTCGGTGAGGTTGGAGTGGGTGAGGTCGGCAGAACCACCAATCAACTCTGGTAAAACTGGACCCAGAGCATTCAAGGTCATTTCGGAAGTTTTGCGAGTGGCTAGCGCCTTGTCTTCGGGTTTGTAGATGGGCAAAGCTTTATCCCATCCTTCTGGAAGTTTACCAGCCACCATCCGCTCAAACTCAGCAGCTTCTTGAGAGTACTTGGCTTTGTAGTCAGCAAATGCTTTGTTCCATTCTTCTTCTAGCTTCGCGCCGCGCTCAACAGCTTTGCGGAAGCGGTTGAGGGCGTCTTCTGGTACTACAAAAGGCTCATATTCCCAACCTAAGTTTTCACGGGTGAGTTTAACTTCATCACCACCAAGAGCAGATCCGTGGACACCAGCAGAGTTTTGCTTGTTGGGAGAACCGTAGCCGATAATTGTTGTCACCTTGATGAAACTCGGTTTATCGGTAACGGCTTTTGCTGCTTCGATCGCCTTTTGAATTGCCTCTAGATCTGTGTTACCGTCCTGAACGTGCTGGACGTGCCAACCGTACGCTTCAAACCGCTTAGATACATCTTCTGTGAAGGCAATGTCAGTTGAACCATCGATCGAGATGTGGTTGTCGTCGTACAAAGCGATGAGCTTGCCTAATCCTAAGTGTCCTGCCAAGGAACAAGCTTCTCCAGAAACGCCTTCCATGTTACAACCATCACCTAAAATCACATAGGTGTAGTGGTCAACAATCTTGGCATCTGGTTTGTTGAACTTGGCGGCAACGTGGGCTTCTGCCATCGCTAAACCGACCCCATTGGCGATTCCTTGTCCCAAAGGTCCGGTGGTGACTTCCACCCCAAGTGTTTCAAAGTTTTCTGGGTGACCGGGGGTTTTAGAACCCCACTGGCGGAACTGCTTGATGTCCTCAATGGTGACACTGTCGTAACCAGTCAAGTAGAGTAGGGCATACTGCAACATACAGCCGTGCCCAGCAGACAGGACGAAGCGATCGCGATTGAACCATTTCGGGTTTTTGGGGTTAAACCGCATAAAGCTATCCCACAGTACAAATGCCATCGGCGCAGCGCCCATTGGCAGCCCTGGGTGTCCAGACTTTGCCTTTTCTACTGCATCAATTGCCAAAAAGCGGATTGAGTTGATACAAAGTTCTTCAAGGGTTTGGGTTGCAACAGCCATAATCTCTTGTTCTTTACGACGGGTTAGCACTCTTTGAGCTTCTCTTCACTTTTGGGGTGATTATTTTTTAATTTCCCCAAAGTAGTATCCTCATCATCCCATTGGTGCTTGTTTACGGACAACCCGCACAATTTGGGATTTTTGGACTGAGATTTTGGATTTATTTTATAAAGGATTCCCCCAAATATCGGTTGCCAAAAGGACTAAATTATGCATTAGCTTTGAAAGCTTGACTGAAGTACAGGGAATTGTTGGTTGTTAGTGGTTAGTGGTTAGTTGTTAGTTGTTGGTTGTTGGTTGTTGGTTGTTGGTTGTTAGTTGTTAGTTGTTAGTTGTCAAAAATACTACTAACCACTAACCACTAACCACTAACCACTAACCACTAACCACTAACCACTAACAATTCCCCCGAAATCTCCAACTTTAGACGTACTTCTTAAAGGCTAGCGTGACGTTATGTCCGCCAAAACCAAAAGAATTAGACAGTGCCACCTCGATATCTAAATCGCGGCTAGAGTTGGGAACGTAATCTAGGTCACATTGTGGATCGGGATTTTCTAAATTGATTGTCGGTGGAATCCGGTTATTGGCGATCGCCAGTACTGTTGCTACCGCTTCAATGCCTCCAGAACCACCCAATAGATGACCTGTCATTGATTTGGTAGAACTAATTGCGACTTTATAGGCGTGGTTGCCCAACGCTTTTTTCATCGCTGCGGTTTCCGTTGAATCGTTAAGTGAGGTGCTTGTGCCGTGGGCATTGATGTAGTTTATCTGTTCTGGGTTTAGTCCTGCGTCCTTCAGTGCCAGTTGTATGGCTCTTGCCGCTCCTTCCCCACCAGGCACTGGGGAAGTCATATGATATGCGTCACAGGTCATGCCGTAGCCGACAATTTCCGCATAAATTCTGGCTTGGCGACTGAGGGCGTGTTGCAGTTCTTCGAGGATTAAAATGCCTGCACCTTCACCCAAGACAAATCCGTCGCGATCGCGGTCAAACGGACGGCTAGCATGAGCCGGGTCATCATTGCGAGTTGAAAGTGTCCTAGCCGAAGCAAATCCAGCTATTGCCAAGTGTGTAACTGCTGCCTCAGTACCCCCACAAATCATTGCCTGGGCATATCCCCCTTGAATCAGGCGAAAAGCATCTCCTATAGCGTTTGAGCCGGCGGCGCAAGCCGTCACCGTGCAGGAATTTGGTCCTTTGGCACCAGTGTGAATTGCCGTTAACCCAGATGCCATATTGGCAATCATCATCGGGATCATGAAGGGACTACAGCGATCGGGACCACGGTTCAGGTAGATTGTTTGCTGGTCTTCTAGCACCTTCAGACCACCAATACCAGAACCAATTATGACCCCCACTTGTTCTGCATTCAGGTCATTGACGACGAACTGCGCGTCCGCTTGTGCCTGAATTGCTGCCGCCACGCCGAATTGGGCAAACCGATCCATGCGCTTGGCTTCTTTGCGATCCATGTAATCATGTGGATCGAAGTTTTTCACCTCACCAGCTATCCGGCAAGCGTGACGATGAGCGTCAAATAAGGTTATTTCGCCAATACCATTGCGTCCGCTTACCAATCCTTCCCAATATTGGACTGGTGTATTACCAATCGGTGTAATCGCGCCAACACCAGTTATAACAACGCGTTTACGTTTAAAATCTGTCATGACGATAGTTAAGATGCAAGCAGAAAGAAATAGGGAGTAGGGAGTAGGGAGTAGGGAGTAGGGATTGTTAGTTGTTAGTGGTTAGTGGTTAGTTGTTCTACTAACCACTCCCCACTCCCCACTCCCCATTC
>CAXTSI010000062.1:0-25594 GCA_964246695.1 uncultured bacterium | reverse complement strand
CTCCCCACTCCCTCATCTCCCTCATCTTATTGTCGTGCTGTTCGCATTGCTTGGACAAACTGCTCAAACAAATAATCAGCATCGTGAGGACCAGGACTTGCCTCAGGATGATATTGTACTGAGAACACAGGTAAGGACTTATGGCGTAAGCCAGCAACGGTGAGATCGTTTAAGTTGAGATGGCTGATTTCCACAGTATTGGTAGGTATTGAATCGGCGTCAATGGCAAAACTATGGTTTTGGCTAGTAATCTCTACTCGTTGTTGTAAACCAGCTGGCTGATTCAAACCACGATGACCAAATTTAAGTTTGAAGGTTTCTGCCCCCAGTGCATGACCTAAAATTTGGTGTCCCATACAAATGCCAAATATCGGTTTGTGACTTAAGAGCAACGCCTTGGTAGTTTCAATGCCTTCCGTGACAGCAGCTGGGTCGCCAGGACCATTAGACAGAAAGACCCCATCTGGATTGTATTTGAGAATTTCCTCTGCTGTTGTATCAGCGGGAACAACGATGACGCGGCAACCGTAAGAAGCCAAGCGGCGCAAGATATTACGTTTGACGCCAAAGTCAAGGGCAACAACAGTAAAGGATTCCTGAGAATTTGCCAAAAGCTCTGGGTTGAATTCCCAAACTGAGGTGGTGGGATCTAACCATTCATAAACGGTTGGGGTGGTAACTTCGTGGACGAGATTTAAGCCCTTCATGTTGGGCGCAGCGCTTACCAAATCCAGCAACTCAGCCTCATCAAGAATGGACGTCGAGATACCGCCGTTCATCGCTCCCAAGGCGCGAATTTTGCGGGTGAGGTTGCGAGTATCAATACCGTAAATACCGGGTATTTGGTACTGTTTAAGATAGTCAGGCAAGGACTGTGTAGATCGCCAATTACTTGGTCGATGACAAATATTCCGTGCGATCGCACCCTGCACTTGTGGTTTCACTGATTCCTCATCCTCTGGATTGACGCCAGTGTTTCCCAATTCAGGATAAGTAAAGATGACTATTTGACCGCAGTAACTAGGGTCGGTTAACACTTCTTGATATCCAGTCATGCCAGTGTTAAAAACCACTTCCCCGATCGCGGTTCCTATAGCACCAAAAGACCAACCGTAATAAGTTGTTCCATCTGCGAGGACAAGTATAGCAGGTATTGCGTCAGAAAGAGGCATAGGCTACTGGTTGTTAGTTGTTAGTTGTTGGGTGTTAGTTGTTAGTTGTTGGGTGTTAGTTGTAATAAATAATACTATTTATTGGTCAGTACTTGTTAACCACTAATCTATTTCCAAATTAAGTTAATAATGTAAAGATTAATTATGCCATGAATTAATTGTTTTGGAGTTGGCAGAGCAATTAATTAAAAATTCAAAAGAAAAAATACTAAATCTTTAATAAAGTTTGAGCGACGGCAGTAGATTTGAGCGCTCCTAAACAGATACAATTACTAATAATTATGCTTCAGTCTTTTTTATCCCGTGCAACGCTGATTTTTCTATCAACAACACTAGCGGTTCTGGCTATTGCCTGTAGAGAAGAAAAACAGATTACTGGATCTGACCTACAAGAACCGCATGCGCTGCTCGACAACAGTGCAGGAACTCCTGCGATAACAGCAGCACCACTAGCTAGTCCAACATCAAGCTCAGAGCTACCGTCTGAGATCGAACCAAGTTATTTTGAGCAAGGGCTAGACAAAGCAGCCGGTGCTTTTAGTATCAGCCAATCTGCTCAGTCTACAGAAGATTGGAATTTGGTAGTCAGCCAGTTCCAAGACGCGATCGCACTCATGGAACTCGTGCCTGTCAATAGTCCTTACTTCGCTAACGCCCAAACAAAAATCACAGAATTCCAGCGCTCGCGTAAATATGCTCAAAGCCAAGCCACTCGCATTGTCAAACCGAAGGTAGAGGCAAAACCTCGTTCTATAGTAGTCCTAGTTCCCCAACCATCTGTTACACCGAAAATCACTCGGACGTTGCCACAAATACGCATGTGCAGCGATTATACCTATGTTCGGAACTCCAAAGAGTGTCCGACTCCAATGGGAAAACAAAAACTGCCACCAACAATGACTATCTTGCCTCCACCAGAGTTACTCAACCAACAGCAAGAAGTATTTGCAGCCCCAATTAAACGGCGAGTTGGTGGAACACCAATTATCGAAGTCACCTTCAATGGCAACCAGCAATTTGAGATGATATTGGATACAGGTGCTAGTGGTACAGTTATTACTCAGAAAATGGCTTCTTCCTTGGGAGTGATGCCAGTGGGTAAAGCAAAGGCTAATACTGCCAGTTCCAAAGCAGTCGAATTTCCGATTGGCTATGTTGATTCCATAGAAGTTGGTGGGGCGAGGGTGAATCGAATTGTGGTAGCGATCGCCGGCTCAGATTTAGAAACCGGTCTTTTAGGGCACGACTTTTTTGGCGAATACGATCTCACCATTAAACGTGATGTCGTCGAATTTCGGCCACAATCACACGGACCAAGCAATTCTACAGAAACAAGGCTAAGTGCTCCAACTTCAACCAAGAATCGCCGCACGATAGAATTTCCGTAATTTCCCTAAGTAAAATGTTCAAAAAATCTCTTAAAAAGATTTAAGTATTAATTTGCACATTATTTAAATCTTTACTTAAACTTAACAAAATTTTAATGATAAGTTAACTTAATACTAATGCACTTTTTGCTGCAACATTTGAACCATACCAAACGTTGTAATTTTCAGGTTTTAGGAGTGGTCAATGATGTAGTCCCTGTAGGCATGTTACATGTAATATATCTACATTGTGTAGTTTCTGTTAAACCTGCTGGCTGGATTTATGAAAATGACAAAAATAACGTCCTACGCCCAACTTTTCTGACAACAGGATGCGCTCTTGCTGGTCTAGATATTTTAGAGTCGGCTGCGCAAACGAAATCGCTGCCGTTTATTACTAATGCTTTTGAGTCTCTTCAACAAGAATTGAGCAACTGTCGTACTGCTATTAGGGAGGCGCAACAGTATTCCGGTATGGGAATGGCAGAACGCTTACAACTGAGGGGGTGGGCTATTGACCTAACGGCGCGAATCGCTCATGCAGCGGTCACTGTTTCCAGTGGTGCGGCAAATTACAGCAATCATGCTGCACAGCGGGTATACCGGGAGGTACTGGTATTTACTGTTACTGGTCAAACTTCTGCTGTGATGGAAGCAACGCTGGAAAGATTGAGGCGACCAAATTTTGAGAATGAACCGCAGCTGCACCCAGAACGCAGAGAAGAAAGAGGAAAAAAGGAGGAAATTACCTATTCGCGAGCATCTGAATGATAAAAAAACCGCACAGACGCTCTCGAACACAGAGGGAGAGGAAGGAGAAATGATTCTAGGAATTACGCATTGACAGAAATAGTTAAGTATGAAACATGATTTTTCAGGCATTACCGTAGGGGCGGGGTCTCCCCGCCCCAGATGATGTGGTCAATTCAATTAAAAACTGCTGTGGCTGTATTTTTAAACGAAGAAGAAGCAGTCAGCGCCTGAAGGAGAGATGAAGATTCCTAGTTGGGCGTAGAGGCGATCGCAGTAATGGTACGCAATAATTAAAATACAGCCAAAGAACAGCTTTTATTCAATATGACTCAGCTATCTCAGCCACGTCGAAGTCGGATATTACCGCAGTCTAGGGTAACACCCGAAGAACTGCATCGCCGCAAAGTACAACGTCATGAATTGGGTGCGCAATGTCGTGCTATTTTTGAGCGCCTGAGTCCCCAACTAATTGAAAAACATTACAACTGGTTTATCGCCATCGATGGGGAGAGCGAAAACTACCTTCTGGACTCGAAACTAGAAAGTTTGCTACAACAAGTTCGCAATCAATATACCAATCCAGATGCTAAGCTCACTATCTTTCGACTTAACGAAACTGGAGCCTGCGGCACAATATGATTTCTGGCAGGTTTGGTGACAATGGAGAGTTGTTTTTTGAAGTTCAACTTATTGGAGCAAATGGAGAAGATTTTTCGGTAGAAGCGCTATTTGATACAGGATTTACAACAGGGTGGCTGGCAATTAATTCTCAAGACCTAGAAGCGTTACAGTGGTCAATAATTATACCTAAAATCGAGATGCAGACCGCGTCCGGGGTAGAGTATTTTGACTTATATGAAGGTAAAGTCATTATTGATGGCAAAGAATTGACAATGCCAGTCCATGTGGGAGAGGAACTACCTGACATTTTGATGGGTTCGCTATGGTTGGATATCATGCAGCTGATTGTGAATAAACCAAGAGAGATTTTGACGCTAGAAGTGGTGGAAGTAGATTAACTTGATTGCTTGTTAATTGCGCAAAGGAAATTATGCAGCAACGGTTAGGTGGTTAATTAATTTATATATTTTCAGTTTTTGGAAAAAAGCCGCATATGTCACAGTCTACATTTTCCCCAGCAGGAGATGAAAATCTCAGAAATTTGAAGACGGATAAGAAAAAGAAAGGCAAGTCACTCCCCCCAAAACTCATCATCAAACTGGGCAAGTTTGTTTGGACGACTATGTGGCACATAATGATGTCGAAGCTTGCACCCCGCAATCAGTCGGGAGAATACGTTCGTCCCAGCAGTCAGTTCCGGAATTTTGTTGGGACAGAGGAAGATAACCCCTACCAACCAGCACTGGGGCGCTACGATCTTGTAGTCGGGCTGGGTTGCCCTTGGGCGCACCGAACCCTTGTTGTTCGATCGCTCAAAGGACTTGAAGAAGCAATATCGGTGTCTATTGTGTCTCCAGATCCAATTGCAGGAGGGTGGGTATTCAACCAAGAACAGGAAGGTTGCCGTTCACTCGCCGATCTGTATGAGTTGGCAGAATCAGGCTACAGTGGACGCAAGACAGTTCCAGTGTTATGGGATAAACAGACAAAGACCATTGTCAACAATGAGAGTGCAGAAATTATTGTGATGTTGAACTCACAGTTTAATGAGTTCGCAAAAAATCCCACCTTGGATCTCTACCCTGAGGAACTTAAAGAGAAGATTGACTGGTGGAATGAGAAGATTTACACGAGTGTGAACAATGGTGTGTATCGTTGTGGCTTTGCTCAAACTCAAGAAGCGTACAATCAAGCCTGCGATCAACTGTTTGCAACTCTAGATGAAATTGACGCGGCACTCAATGCTAGTCGATACCTTTGCGGGGAGACTGTCACACTTACAGATGTCCGTCTCTTCACGACGTTATTTCGCTTTGATACTGTGTACTACGGGCTATTTAAGTGCAACCGCCGGAGAATTCAGGACTATCAAAACCTGGGAGCATACCTCTGTGACTTGTATCAGCAAGTAGGTGTTGCTGACACCTGCGACATAGAAAGTGTGAAGCAGGATTATTATGGTAACCTGTTCCCGCTTAATCCAGGTGGGATCATTCCCTCTGGTCCCGATCTGACGTACCTTAAAGAACCACACAATCGCCAATGATTGTCTTTTTGGGAGCATTCCACGGACATGTGGGGCAATGTCCCTGACTGGTTCCACAGTGCAGTGGGCAAACGGTCCTTTATTACTAGGGCTATATGGTGGAGGTAGAAACTGGTAAGCAAGTGCTTTTTGATGCAATTTTTTCAGGAATTCTCAGCAGTTGTTTGAAATGACAAAGATAAAAATTCACTTTCCGAAAGTCGTGCTAAAGAGGCGTTTTTCAGATCTTTGTCAAATCTTTACGCGATCGAAATGAGCTAAAGATACCATTAGCTAGGAAAATTAGTTGAAGATAAATCAGGCACTTTGATACTGAGGAGAAGTAAAATGAAACTTAGCGACGGACTTTTGGACTCGAACAAAAAAGCCATAGTTGTGGATGACTGCTGCAAGATGATAGACGCGCAACTTGCTTCCAAGTCAGGCATAAGCGGCATAGCCCTGAAAACCGCCTTCGCTGCCCTCAAGGGAGTCAAGCCAGGGTACATTCCCGAGGTCGTAGAAAATCTTCTACCGGAGTGCTTCAAGGCGCTTGATCCCTTGTGGAGTGAGGGTGTGCAGAAGGGTGACCCTGTTGAACACCTCGTCTCCAGCCCCGATCGCACGGCGGACGCCCTACTGAGTGTTACCGACGCGAGGATTAAGCTCTCGAAGCGCCAAATTGTGCGCGGAACATATGAAAAACTTCGCGGTTCAGCCAAGAAACACGTGGAGGAAGCGGTGCCAGATTTAGCTAAGGTAATTGATAAGTATACCAAGGACTGATCGATCGAGGAGGGATCGCAGCGATCGCGAGCAGATATATGGTTGTTGATAGGTAGTTGGCTCTTGGGCGTCTGCCAAAAATTTACAACTTGATGAGTCGGCGATCGCTTCCTTGGGGGGCGCGTCGTCTCCAACCATCGAAAGCGGTGATTGCCACGGGCGATTCCCTCTTCGGTTCCACGGTTACATTACCTTCTCCTGAATTACTGCCACCAACTTTGCTTCCCAGTCCGGGTCGTCGAATTTAATGACGACTTTGTGGGGTCGGGAATGCCGCCGATCCATGTAGATATAAAATGCCTCCCGATCATCCCGATGGTCTAGTATATAGCGTTTTAGCTCCTGGTCACTCATTGCTGCGTAGTTCACTTGGGTCATGGCTCAATACTCCCATCTGGCTTAATTTCAAACTCAATTTCTTCATTTTGCCCAGCTAGTATAAATAAATTGAGCGTACGTTCATCTAAACGCACAATGTGGATGGACTGGAACATCAAGTTAGTCAGTAGATGGCAAAGTCGATATAAAGTCTGTAGCTGTGCCGCTGTCGGTTTCCTCATGCGTTAATGATAACTACAAACAGTTGGAACCGCCATCGCAACCTTATTTATAGTTGGTCATATTCGGCATCATCAGGATTATCCCAAATTCTCTGCAGAACTGGCTCAGAAAGTTTTGCTGCGGCTAAAGTGAGGCTACGGTCTGCATTCTGCTGACAGAGGGAGTTGATGAAGACTTCAACCTGAAAAACCTGTTCGGGAAGAAGCTGGCGGATCTTTTCAAGTAGTCTTTGCTCTCTCGACGTTGTTAGCTTGCATGATTTGAACTCTCCTTGGATCTATCTACAATTTTATCTGCCCCCGCACATCTACCATGCCCACTTCATTCTCATTAATTCAAAGCAAACAGCTTAAGCCCTTTGTCTCAATGGGAATTTAGTAGGCGATCGCTAACCCGTTCCACTCGTGAACAACTAATACACCAGGACGCTTTCCCTGAATAGCGTCGTCGTATGCCATATAGCCTTCTAAAACTGTATTACCTTGTTTATATTCAACAACTTTAGTTTGAATGGCTGCGAATGCGTGTGTTGCTGTTAATAACACAATCGCAGGAGTCATCAGAACACAAAGCAGTGATTTCATAATTGTTACAAAGTCGTTATTTAAAGGTAGTTTACCTTAGGAACGTGGATTAAATAACCTGCAATTCTGTTTGATCAAAACCTCTTGATCAGAAGCAGGCAATGCTTACCCTACAATGGAAAGAGTGCGATCGCCGATTTTGCTAGACTTAAAAAGCATTCTGAAAATATTCTCTATTAAATGCCAACCCATCAGCAAGCGATTGCTTCAGTCTGTGTCTGTCAATCTGTCTGGCGATATGTTACAGCCTATCCACTTGTTTAGATACGATTCCCTATATAAACATATCTATATATTAGCTGGTATCAATGAGGGCATAGAAATCATTATTTTTGAAGATGGAAGCTGGGAGTTTTACAAAGATGACGAAACCTGATTTTACCCAAATGACTCGTAAAGAACTAAAAGCATATATACGACAACACCCCAATGATGAGAAGGCGATTAGAGAATTGTTTGTCAATCGTCGCAGTCCTAACGCTAAGACCTATCCCTTCCCCCATAACATGACAAAAGAAGAGTTAGACGAGATTTTCCGATCTAAAAACACCAATTAATTAAGTGCGATCGCCTCGCCCGTAGGGTGGGCATTGATTGTTTAGATTGAAACCTGTGCCATGATTTTATTAAGAAATGCCCACCTTACCCTTATTTACTGTTGCGATCGCAAGCGCAAACCTATCAAATGGCTCTTGCGATTGCACAGGGGCGATCGCCTGTTTGAAGAGTATTTTACAAAATCAAATTCAAATCCCCAAACTCATGCCACAGATAACCTCGCTTGACAGCATCCTCGTAAGCCTCCTGAATTTTCTCTGCTGGTAAGAAGGCAGTCAGTAAGTCGAGATGGCTGGCTTCTGGTTCATGCAAGCCAGTCAGTAACCCATCCACTGTCTTGAGTTGATGATCGGCAGTAATATGCAATCGCGTGTAGCCATGTTGAGGTTGTACCTTTCCTGTTGCATCAGCGACTGACTCCAAAGCCCGGACTACGGTAGTACCAACTGCAATCACTCGTCCTCCTGCCTCATGGGTGCGGTTAATCTTCAAAGCAGCAGCTTCACTGATGAAGTACTCTTCTTCTGAGGCAAGATGTTGAGCATCAAGGTCATCATCCATATAAGAAGATAAACCCGTGTGCAGCAAAATTTGTGCCGTTTCCACCCCACGGCGCTTTAAATCAAACAGCAGCTTCCAGGTAAAAGCCCTTCCTGCTGATGGCATTTCAGCAGAACCCGGTTCCTTAGCGTAGACGGTTTGATAGTAGTCCAAATCCCACGGTGCGCTAACGTACTCATAGCGAATGGGACGCCCCAAGCGATAGAGTAAGTCTAGTAACTCAGTCCCCGATTTTGAGAAGCGTATTTTCCAAAGTCTGGGAATATGGCGATCGCGACTCTCAATCGTAGCAGTTAGACCCTGACCAAAGTCAATAGACTTACCTGTAAGTTCCTGTAAAATTTGGTTGGGGCAAGGAACCAAATCCCTATTAGCTATTGAAGGTTCCTGCTGACAAAGAACTAACGCCAGCCACGAATCATCCGGTAGATGCTGCGCCAAGCGAATTTCTATACATTGCCCCAAAGATGCTTCGCAACCATCAAGTGAAGCCGGAAGGGTGCGACTGGTATTGAAGACAAGTAAATCACTAGGGCGGAGGAAATTACCTATGCTGTTGAAACGAGTGTGTTCAACTTGATAAGTGTCGCGGTTGATAACCATCAATCGTACTTGGTCACGGGCAATTAAGCGTCGCTCTGGTGGTTCTTTGGCAGAAAGCTCCGCCGGAAGTTTAAAAGTAAAGGGTTTTGTGAGCATAGATCATTTATTTTGGTGTATTGTATAAACACGCACATTTTTGCCCCACATTAGGCGTCTTTTTCGTGTATCATAAATAACAATGTAAATTTTTAAAGCGAATATCAGTCGGGTAGACCACAATATAACCGTAGGGGCGCGGAAACCGCGCCCTTACAATCTGGCGCCGGTTCAATTGAAAACTGCTGTAAAGTAACGCACCGCCTCCGGAAGGTGCACCTGCGGCGCATAAAGTTTGTATGTGATTAAATCACGCTTTTGTAGCGCAACGCACCCTACCTAAACCAGCGCTGGCGTCTCTACTTGCTGACCCCAATTTTCTTCCTGAGCTTGAAATCTTTGCCCGTTAAAGTTGCGTGATTCATCGGAAGCTAGGTAGATGAAGACTTCTGTAACGTCTGCTGGATCTGCCCACTGAGTCGGGTCTTCTTCTGGTTCTGCAGCACGATGCATAGCTGTATTCATGTTCCCTGGATCTACCCAGTTGACGCGTACACCACTGTCTTCCAGTTCCGCCGCCCATGTCTGGGACATCCCTTCTATGCCGAATTTCGAGATCCCATAGGCTCCCCAACTAGGATAACCAGTTACCCCAGCATCGCTGGTGACGTTAATGATTGAACCGCCATTTTCAATCATTGCCGGCAATACCTTTTTAATAAGTAAAAATGGGGCAACTAAATTGGTGTTGATAACGTTGTGAAAATCCTCAAGTGGGTAGTCAAGTAAGTAAGGCATGGGAGAGGGACCAATTGTTGATGCATTGTTAATTAATACATCAAGATGACCGTTGAATTCATTCAAGGTAGTCGCTACTACCCGCTCGATATCTTCGTGCTTGGTTAAGTCAGCACCAATTACCAAAACTTGTGTATTCGGTGCGATTTCATGAATGGTATTACGCAATCTATTCAGGGACTCAACACTACGTGCCACAATGGATATTACCGCCACTTTTTCACGGGCGAAATCAATTGCTAATTGCCGTCCTAATCCTTGCGATGCCCCTGTGATTAAGGCATACTTTCCTTGTAATCTGTTCATTTTCTACTCCTTGTTTATCAATCAATTGTTGATTGTTAGTGGTTAGTGGTTAGTTGTTAGTTGTTGGTTGTTGGTTGTTGGTTGTTAGTTGCTAATTGTTACTTGCAATTAGCCATTAGCCATTAGCCACTAACTACTAACTACTAACCACTAACTACTAACAACTAACCACTAACAAATTCATTTCAATGCGTACTCTGGGTTATATTCCACTAACTCAATTTCGTTGCCATCCGGGTCATTGACATAAATTCTGTGCTTGGTTTCCGGTGCTGTCATTGTGTAATATTCAATACCCTCAGCATCGAGCAGTTTTTTCATGGCTTCGCCGTCTGGAATCACAAAGCCAACATGGTTTATACCGATGCTTTCGTAAGGCTGATGCACGCGCTTTTGGTCAGATTCATCATTCAGGGCAAGATAAAATTGGTGATTGCCAAAATGCATCCAGCGACTACCCTCGAACACGCCTTCCACGCGCACGTACCAATCAGGAAACAGGGTTTGATAAAACTTCTTGGTTGCGTCAATATCTTTACAAGAAAGGTTGATGTGTTCAAAGCGAATAAAGTTCATTTTTCGTTCCTTTTTCTTTCTCGTTCCCTGGCTTAGCTAGGGAATGCTTGTATTTTTTTACTTTTTCACCGTCAAAATCACTCCCCCACTAAACCCCAGCATGATTCTTTGCAGTTGTTATCTGATAATTATTCGCATTAAAATCGGTCGATATCCCTCCACAGCGACAAGTTTTGCACTAAAACTGCTTAGTGCAACGAAAGTAAGGCTTTACATAGCTGGGGTTCGGTGATTTAACCTCTATATATAAATCATAGTCGGAATGAGTATGAGTTGCCAACTTTTAATTTTTTATTTAGGAAGGAGGGTGGGGGGTGCGATCGCGCTTATACGACCGAAATTATGTATAGTACATATGTACATGTAAGTTCTAAATTGTTTAGACCGCTTAAACTTGAAAGAGATCGCCATGAAATTTTCCTAGACAATTCTCTACGTCAAGCATGTTGCTCAGTCGGTCGCCTTTTACGAGAAGGCATTTGACTTGAAACAGCGGTTTATTCACGAGAGTGGGCAATATGCCGAGATGGAAACGGGCGGAACAACACTTGCCTTTGCCTCAAATGAACTGGCAAAGTCGAATCTTTCACAGGGATTTCAAGAAAATAGTTTGTCGAATTTACCTGCTGGTATTGAAGTTGGCTTTGTGGCAGAAGATGTGTCAGCAGCTTTTTCACGTGCAGTAGAGGCTGGTGCTGTCACTGTTGTAGAACCCAAAATCAAGCCTTGGGGACAAACAGTAGCTTACGTTCGTGATTTAGATGGGATTCTCGTTGAAATCGCTAGCTCAATGTAAAGAATATGGATTCTAAGTTAGAAGCTACTTTACAAGCTCAACTAGACCAATCTCTACACTTCACAGCCTGCATGGGTGTCAATGTCGCCATCAATGATGAGAAACATGGAGTTTGGTTAGGGAGCAGTGGTAACTCTGATCTTGATGCCAAGAAAGCTCTTGGTGTTAATTGCTCATTTTACATATACAGCATTACCAAAACCTTTGTTTCCGTTTGTTTATTGCGTTTAGCTCAGGATGGGTTGTTAGATTTAGATGATCCACTCACGAAATGGTTACCTGAGATGCCATTTCAGGATGCCGTCACATTGCGTCGGTTGCTGAATCATACCAGCGGAATACCGAGCTATACAAGTCTTAAAGATTATTTACCTGCTGTAATAGAGAACGCTTCCGTTCCGTGGACACATGAGAAAGTTGCTGAATTGACCTGTACAGGAAAACTCGATTTTGAACCAGGAGAAAAATGGAGTTATTCAAATACAGGTTATATGTTGCTGTATGAAGTGATTGAAGCTGCTAGCGGCAATTTTGCCCAAGCATTAGAAAACAACGTCTTTTCAGTACTGGATCTACAAAAGACCTATGTCGCCCACCATGTTGATACAAAAGGTCTTCTGACACCGGGTTATTGCCGATACCTAAATTCCGAAGGAAAGATTGAGAATGTCATTCCTCGCTATCATCCAGACTGGTGTGCAACAGGACTCATTGCTTCTACTGCTGAAGAAATCGTGAAATTTTACAATGGCATCTTTTCAGAAAAGTTGCTAGATGCCAAACAGTTAGAGGAAATGCTCACTCTTGTGCCCACAGGTACGCGACATCCTTGGTATAAAAAAACTTGTTATGGTTTGGGAATCATGGCAGACCCGGAATCCAGGTACGGTGAAATGTATGGGCATGGTGGAGATGGTCCTGGCTATAATCTTTGGGCTATGCATCTACCTGATTTTCATGGACGTAAATTCACGTTAGCTGTTTTTTGTAATACCTCTGTTTTCGATCATCCTTATCCTATGGTCGATGACTTACTGCGTATTCTTGAAACTGCATAGTGCGATCGCACACTTGAGCACCAATTACGATGAGAGCATTACTTGATACTCATGCCTTTCTCTGGTGGGTTACGGATGATACTCGACTTTCATCCCCTGCCAGGAGTATAATTGTAGACCCAGGCAACGTGTTGTTTTTGAGTGCTGCGAGTGCATAGGAAATCGTCATTAAGGTACGCTTGAGAAAACTAACTTTGCCTGATGTGATTTGGTAATTACAATTCAAGCATTTCCATCACTGCGTAATCGATTGACCGATGCGCTTCAAAATTTGCAAAACAGTATACAGTTCATTCCGCAGAGGAGCAGGTGAAAACACTCTTGAGATGTCATACTGAGGCGTACCTTGTTGGGATAGCTTCACAAAAATAATTCCATCTCCATTCGTCATCATACCAAAAGCGGGTTTATCTGGATAGGGATTTGCCATCATATAGGTGAGAGTTTGCGGGAGTGCAGACATCTCTGAGATAGTCGTCCGTTTCGACTCCAACAGCGTCACCCAGAAGCGATGTTGCAGTACTAAAACATCAATCCTTCCCCTGAGAGTTTCCACTTCATCATCATCGTCATCGAGAACAATCTCAACTGATGCTTCTCCCCGCATCTTAAACGGATAATCATAAAAACCCGCCCTTTCCAATAGCGGCGAACCTATAAGTAGCGACACAGTTCCCTCAGTTAAATTTCCATCAGCTTGGTGATAGAGGTATCGGCGTCTAATTAAATCGAGAGACACCTTTTCTGTATCTATAATCTCTGGTAAATCCTCATGCCATTCTGTAAAAAATTGCTCGTTTTCAGTCCGGCGCAGATTGAATCGAGATTCTACATCTGCTAAACTTTTAATAACTTCTGTAATTGCCGTTTTCTGTACCACTTATTAACCCTCTCCTGTTTGATCAAAGGTAGCACGAAGCTTAGCAGGCAAGCTGCGCCCATTTGATGGAGTTGTCGAACTCTTTACTTTACCAAATAAACGGAATCAAACGAGCGCACTAATTGCTGATACGGACCATACTCGATTACCCTGGTTTTGATTTACGATCTAGGTATGCTGACGGCAAACAGCGATCGATAGAAGTTAAAGGACGTGCTGGAATTGGCAATGTGGAGTAAGCCCTTGAACGAGTGGGTGGCGGCTTGTAACCTACGGGAACGTTACTGGTTGTACGTGGTGTTTAACTGTGCGAGTCCCCATCCTCGGTTGCTAAGAATACAAGACCCGTTTGGCAAATAGATTGTAAAAACTAAAACAAGTGTGGTGATTGATGCACAAGAGACCCAGCAGCAGAGAACTAGTAATGTGGAAGATAATGTGCAAGAACTGATATCTTGCACCATTCTCAACAAGATGAGAGAAACCGGGTTTATAAACGATAAATTAAGGGTTTCAGCTTTAAATATTCGCAATAAACCCGGTATAAGAGCGGTGGTGCAAGATGTGAGAGAAAGTACCAGCAACAATAGCAGAAGACTCTGAAATCCTATGACTACTCAAATTATCTTGAACTTACCAGATGAAGTCTACAAAAAAGCCGAACATTTTGCCCAACTCACTAACCGCGCTGTGGGTGATATTTTGACACAAGCAATAGCACTTTCCCTCTCTCCCATCAGTCCCCAGTCTACACCAATTGATAGCAAAGAAACTCCCTCTATTGCTTCTTTATTTGATGAAGAAGTGATTACCCTTACAGAATTACAGATGCAACAAGAACAAGACCAAAGGTTAAGCGAACTGCTATACAATCAACAAGCTGGAACACTTGCCGATACTGAGCATTCTGAACTCCTGGCTCTAATGCAAGTCTACAATCATTCATGAGATAAAGAAACCCGGTATCTGGGAGATACCGGGTTTCTGAGGCTCAGTATTTTCTCACAAATGAAATAGGATTGCTATATAATATTTATGTGATATATAACATCCTAAAATTTAGTGTAATTTATTGTGTCTGCCAAAGACATCTTTCACGATGCCGTCAAAACAGCCTTACAAAAAGATGGGTGGATAATTACCAACGATCCGTTATATTTGCGACTAGGTGACGACACAATGCGGATTGATTTAGGCGCAGAACGTCTAATTGTTGCAGAACGGGATAAAGAACAAATAGCAGTAGAGGTTAAAAGTTTTCTTGCCCCTTCGGCAATATCTGAATTTCACACAGCTTTGGGGCAGTATCTTAACTACCGCGCTGTATTGCAGGTAAAACAGCCCTATCGAAAGCTGTATTTAGCAGTATCTATCGATATTTACCGAAACTTTTTTCGACGGGATTTACCTCAATTAAGTATGCAAGTTTACCAACTGAAACTGATTGTATTTGACCCAGTTGCTGAGGTGATTGTGCAATGGATAAATTGAATCACTACCGCCAACTTATCCCCCAGGTAATTAATCAATATGCTCAAATGAAACCAAGTCATGGCGATATTCAAGTTTACACCTCCATTGATTTAGAAAACGACCATTATCAGGTTTTCCATGCTGGTTGGGATGGATTTACACGAATATTTGGGGCGCTAATTCATATTGATTTAATTGCAGATAAAATCTGGATTCAGTACGACGGAACTGAAGTGGGAGTCGCCAACGATTTAGTATCATTTGGCGTACCTAAAGAAGATATTGTTTTGGCATATCATTCACCATTTATGCGGCAGTATGATGGTTTTGCTGTTGGATAAGAGCAATCTTTTCACAACTTCCCGCGATCGCCCTCTTGGGTGGCGTCAGTTAAAGGTGATTGGTAGGAATTTTAGGTTGTGTAGAGACGTTGCAATGCAACGTCTCTACATAGGTTATCGGTCGGTCAACAACTACTGAACCGTATTGTGGTATAAGCTGGTACTAATTCAATATTCCCCTTCCCTCTTCCATCTACCCTAAAACAACAAAATCCCCCACGCCTGTGAGTACCTGGAAACAGTGGCATCAAATCGTACAACTGCGTGACGACCTAAAGTCGGGAGAACTTTCGCTGGCGATTTTTGCGTTGGCAGTATTTTGCATATAGCGCTACCAAATTTATTTATTCTTTAATTCTATGTTCGCCGATTCACCAAGGTTGTGCTAGCTTGGTCAACTGGCATTAGCACAACTTCGTTGATATTCACGTGGGGCGGTCGGGTAACGCAGAAAAATATTACATCGGCAACATCATCTGGTGTGAGGGGAGTTACTCCTTGGTAAACTTTTTTACCACGTTCTCTATCGCCGTGAAAGCGCACCTCGCTAAATTCTGTTTCCACCATACCAGGCTCAACGGAAGTTACCCGCACAGGCGTTCCCAACAGGTCTTGTTTCAAACCTTCAGAAATGGCTTGCACGGCAGCTTTAGTACCGCAATAAACATTACCGCCGGGATAGGTTTGATGTCCGGCGATGGAACCCAGATTGACCACATGACCGCGATCGCGACTAATCATTCCGGGAGTGACATAGCGCGTGAGGTAGAGTAAACCCTTGATGTTGGTATCAATCATTTCTTCCCAGTCCTGAATATTACCTTCAGGAAGTTTATCTAAACCGCGACTTAGACCAGCATTGTTAATGAGAATGTCGATGTTAGACCAAGAAGGGGGTAGAGTAGAGATGGCAGATTCTACAGCAAAGCGATCGCGCACATCGAGTTGTAACAAATGGATTTGTCCTGACGTTCCATGCAACGTCTCGACAAGTTGCTGCAAACGTTCCAATCGTCGTGCAGCTAAAATCAGTTTTGCACCCGCACCCGCGAACACTCTCGCACAAGCAGCACCGATCCCACTGCTTGCACCAGTAATCAACACAATTTGATTTTGAATTGAAATCATCAGAATTGTTGGTTGTTAGTTGTTAGTTGTTAGTTGTTAGTTGTTGGGTGTTAGTTGTTAGTTGTTACTAGAAAATACAATTAGCAATTAGCAATTAGCAATTAGCAATTAGCAATTAGCAATTAGCAATTAGCAACTAACCACTAACCACTAACTACTAACAAAAATTACTTATTCACCACTTGCACACGCTGAGTGATCATTGTCATGCCATCTCCCCGCATGATTACCGCAGAAAGCCATCGGCTACCTGGGGTAGATGATGCGTGTCCAACTTTAAAAAGTCCGCCAGATGTCAGTAATTCCAGGTCTACAGGTGTAGGGTTGAGATATTTATTTGGTTGGATTGGTTCTTCCAGTGCTCCTCCTAGGAGATAATCCTCACCTAGTGGTTCAAGAACGATCGCGTCAAAATTAAACTCTTCGCCAACTTTTATTTGCTGTGGTAACTTGATTTCCACGCGGGGGGGCTTGCTACCAGAGGTAAGTTGAGTACGTTCAGACAAAATGTCTTGTTGAACGATTTTTGTACCTGCAATGCGCTGGCGCGATGTAATTGTGGAATTAAACGCCACATTCTCACTGTTAGCAGAGGGTAAGCCAGTTATGGTAGTCACTGTATCGGCGACGATCGCATTATCTTCAGATTTCCAAGATTGCAGCTGGGTACTATATTTCAATTGTGGATAGCGCTTCCAGAGTCCTGTCAAGGCTTTTTCCATAGTTAGACGGTTTAATCCATCCCCTTGAGTGAAATTGGGGCTGTAGAACTGTATCACCCCTTTGACATCACCCCGGCTTGCTGCTGTATCAATTTGTGTCAACAGGTTTTTTAGTTCAGGGGGTGCATCTTGAGAAGTACTAGCACTCGCTTCTTTCCACCCACCAGCTAAGCCAATGGTGAGGAAGAACAAAATCAGCCAGCGGCGTTGGGTGGAATTTGGTAGCAGTCTAAGTAGTAAAGTAATAAGGTTAGGCATTGGTGATCGGTTGAATGGCAATTTGACTACTGTAAGGTACGAAAATTGTTTTATCTTAGTTAAGCTAGGCGCTAATACGGTAGAGGGTTTGATGGTGCAAGCTCCAAAAAGATTACTAATAGCTGCCAGTGGTACTGGTGGACACTTGTTTCCCGCGATCGCACTGGCTGAACAATTGCCAGATTATCAAATCGAATGGCTTGGTGTCCCCAATCGGCTAGAGACTCAGCTTGTCCCCAAGCAGTATTCATTGAATACTATTGCAGTTGAAGGGTTTCAGCAAGGGTTCGGACTCTCGTCTCTACGCATCTTGGGGAAACTTATCAGTTCGGTTCTCGAAGTCAGGAAACTGCTGCAACAAGGGAAATTTCAGGGAGTTTTTACTACAGGGGGTTACATTGCTGGACCTGCTGTCATTGCAGCGCGTTCCCTGGGTTTACCTGTAATTCTCCATGAGTCCAACGCCTTACCTGGTAAAGTAACTCGCTTTTTTGGACCTTGGTGTAGTGCGGTTGCGGTAGGATTTGAAGTAGCTGCAAAATATTTGTCTCGCACCAAAACTGTCTACACGGGTACTCCGGTACGTTCTCAATTTCTGGATGATGGAATTGAAGCATCGTTGGATTTACCTATACCTGAGGGTGTCCCCTTGATTGTTGTATTTGGTGGTAGTCAGGGTGCGGTTGCTGTCAATAAATTGGTGCGGAGTGCTGCTACAGCTTGGTTTGATGCAGGTGCTTGGGTTGTACATTTGACTGGCGATCAAGACCCAGAAGCTGACAGCTTAAAACATCCACAGTATATTTGTTTACCTTTTTATAGCAATATGGCTGCGTTATTACACCGAGCTAATTTAGCGATTAGTCGTTCTGGTGCCGGTAGTTTAACGGAGATGGGTGTGTGTGGAACGCCAGCGATTTTGATTCCTTACCCGTTTGCTGCAGAAGACCATCAAACCTACAATGCGGAAGTCTTTACAAGCGTGGGTGCGGCGTTGATGTTTCAACAGTCGGAGTTGAATGCTGTTTTGTTGCAAGGTAAGGTTTTGGGGTTGTTGGAGTCACAGTCAGATTTGTGTTCGATGGGGGAGAGGGCGAGGGCGATCGCTGTTCCTGATAGTGCTGAAAAGTTGGCGCAGTTGGTGCGTGAGGTGGTGGGGGGGTAAAAAAACGAACCGCCAAGGCGCCAAGGACGCAGAGGAGGAGAGTTAGAGAGGGGCAATAATGTTGGTCAAGTTGGTAGGTGGTAGAGACATAGAGTGTTTTCAGAGTTTAAGCTTGAATAGTAATGCACAAAAGCCCGTATGCAACAACTGTCCCTGCCTTTGAATTTACCTGGTATTTACTCTGAGAAAGTTGTTTGGTTTCAGGAAATGTTGCGTACTCTCAGCGTCTGTCGTAGTCCAGCATTATATGATAATTTTGGTAAATCTCTTCGCAACTGGCTTGACAGGCAAGGGCATTCTCCAATTAAAACCCTAAGTTTGTTCTCTGGCGGTGGCGGACTCGACATTGCCTTTCATGATGCTGGCTTTGAGATTGTTCAGATGGTTGAACTGGAAGCTAAGTATGTGCAGACGCTAGAGAAAAACTCTCAACCTGGAAAATGGTTACAGGGTTCTCAACCAATTTGCGTTGATATTAGAAAATTTTTTCCGAGTTCCGATCTTAAAGTAGATTTTATTATTGGTGGTCCACCTTGCCAAACCTTTTCTGCGGCTGGACGTAGAGCATCGGGCGTTGCTGGAACCAGTGATGCTCGTGGTACTCTTTTTCAGGAGTATGTCCGGTTACTTAAAACACTCCAACCAAAAGGATTCCTTTTTGAAAACGTTTACGGAATCACTGGAGCGCAAAAAGGGGAAGCGTGGAAAGAAATTCAAGCATGCTTTAAGGAAGCAGGTTACACAATTTTTTTTCGGATTCTTGATGCAGCTGACTATGGGGTATCGCAGCATCGAGAACGTTTATTTATTGTTGGATTAAGGAAAGGAAATTATCTATTTCCCTATCCAACTCATGGTCCTGATTCCCCGGATGGAGAACCTTTTTATTCAGCAGGAGACGCAGTTAGAGAAGCCGACACATCAGATGTAGATTCAGGTATTAGAGGACGCTACGGACATCTGCTTACAGATATACCGCCAGGACTAAATTACAGCTTTTACACAGCAGAAATGGGGCATCCCAATCCGGTATTTAGCTGGAGATCCAAGTTTTCTGACTTTCTTTACAAAGCCGATCCCGATATGCCAGTGCGAACCATTAAAGCACAAGGCGGGCAATACACTGGTCCTTTTAGCTGGGAAAACCGCAAATTTACAATTGCTGAGTTGAAGCGACTGCAAACAATTCCTGATGCTTATGAAATTGTGGGAAATTGCCAAGTTTGTATTGAACAGATTGGCAATTCCGTACCACCCCAGTTGGGTAGGATTTTAGCTTTAAGTATTTTGGATCAAGTTATGGGTGTGGCGCTACCATTTCCCATGCACTATTTACCAGCAAGCAAGCAACTCGGATTTAGACAGCGCAAACGCCAGCTAACAGAAATATACGCTCAAAAGGCAAAGGAAGCAATTGCACTCCTGAGCAGCACTAAACAACTAACATCAAACAGCAATGTAACTGATGGACAAGCCGTGCGATTTTTGTCCTCTGATTTTGCTTGGACTGAACAGGAAGTTCCCAACAGCGTCAAGATAAATCTAAAATATGACCTGAATGATTCTTGCTGGACGATCGCAGCAAAGACTACTGGCGATTCCAGGGAACAAGAAAATCAATTTGTTATTGATGTATTACCTGCTTCAGGTAACGAAGATTGGGTGTTAGGCATCAGCAAAGTAAAGCTATGTGCTAACGATTTAGACCAGCATTTGTTTACAGGACTTTGGAAAGCTTTTGAGGAAAAACTCCTCGAAATTACTGGTATGGCGCCACGTGGTGTATGCAACCGAGAAGCGCTATATGATAGACAAGAATGAGAAATTTGAGTAACTTAACTCAGGATGAGCTACGTAGAGAGCGTAAACTATACACTAAAGAATGCATTTTCCCGCACTCCCCTAGTGGTAGACTTATTTGCTGGTTGTGGTGGTTTATCTGTTGGGTTTGAAGCACAGGGTTTTGAAACACACGGGTTTGAAATGGATGCTGATTCCTGTGCTACCTATAGAAAAAACTTAAGGGGAAACTGTACTCAGATGGTTCTCACACCTGATACAGAATTACCAGCTACTAAAGTGCTAATAGGTGGACCACCTTGTCAACCTTTTAGTGTGGGAGGAAACCAAGAAGGTTTACAAGACTCACGGGACGGGTTTCCAATTTTTATTAGCGCCGTCAAAAGGCTTTGTCCTGAAATTTGGTTGTTTGAAAATGTTCGTGGGCTTCTGTATAAAAACAAGTGGTACTTGGATGAAATCGTTCAAGCACTACAGGATTTAGGCTATATAGTAGAATGGAAATTATTAAATGCTGTTGATTTTGGTGTTCCGCAAAATCGTCAGCGTCTTATAGTAGTGGGACACAAAGGAAATTTTAGATTTCCAAGAGTTTTAGAGAGAAAAATAAGTGCAGGCGAGGCTTTAGGGGAACTTGCTTTCTTGGCACCCCCAGAATCAAAGTTTCTCACGCCTAGCATGGATGAATATGTAGCCAAGTATGAAAAAGCATCGTTTTGCAAACGTCCCCGCGACCTTCATTTAGATAAACCAGCAAGAACTTTAACTTGCAGAAACCTGGCGGGAGCAACTGGAGATATGCACCGAATTAAACTTCCTGATGGCAGGCGGCGGCGTTTATTTTTAAGAGAAGCTGCTAGATTACAAAGTTTTCCTGACTGGTTTGAGTTTGTGGGAACGGAAACAAGTTGTTTTAATCAAGTAGGTAATGCAGTTCCACCATTATTTGCATTCCATTTAGCTAAAAGTGTTAAAGATTATTTACAATCCAGTTGCAGATTTTCACTTAGTGAGATAGAACCACAACAATCACCTATACAGTTATCGCTACCATTCTAGGTTTTTAATGTCTCAAATACCTCCTAATATTTCCATATCAAATAAACCAGAGCAACTACAACGGCTGATTAATGAAGCTCTATATATAGCAGTCCTATATGATATCAAGTCCGGTTAATCACCGATCGTAATGGTCCTACCTTCAACCCGCCTAAGACTTGCGTCAAAGTCTCCCCGGACCTAATAGGGGAGGGGTTGGGGGAGAGGTTCTTTATTATAAGTAATTAACCGGACATGATATGAGTTGTGAAAATTGAAAGTCTTAGAATCCCGGTTTCTTAAAGAAACCGGGATTCTCGTTTTTCACGAATGATTTAGGATTGCTATATACTTGATAAATTCTGTGTAATATTCTTGTATATTGATGTATCGCTTTAAACTACACCTGTCCTGGAGAAGTTAGTGTACGATCTGGTGGAGACATAAAATTGCCCAGTAGTTTATGCTGCGATAGTGAATCTGAAAAGCGTTTATGCAACAACTTTCCCTATCCATCTGTTACTTTTACTCTCGACTCTTTTCATAAGCTTGAATTTTCTCAAGCAAAGTAGCAACAGTCTCGCCAGCAAACAGCTTTTCTCGAATAGCCAAGTAGTTGCCTTCACCAACTGGCAACAGAGAAACTAAAAGAGCAATTTTCGATGGCTCCATGTGCTTCTCTAAAATATCCAAAGCTTCCTTTATAACTTCCTGTTGACTTGGCATCTTCATATTCATTAAGGCTTCTTGTACGTTTGGCTGTGCTTTTGGGGTGTCGATGTTCATCATCATTCTCCTGTCATTGCTAAAACAAAATTTACGGGGTTGACATCTCTAGCTTTATTCACCACTATTTAGTTGCCACCTTTACAATCAAAGTTGTAAAACGACTATTTGCTAATTCCCCAACAAACAAATGCCTGAACAAAACTCTATCAGTCCTTGGAAATATAAACCTTGGTGGTGTCAGCCCTGGTCTATACTGCTCACAGGTGTCACCCTAATGTCTGGTAGCTGGCTACTATTTAAGACCATCTGGTTAACTATTCTCGTCTCTGTGCCTGTATTAACATGGATGGGCTTTTTCTTGTTAATCTGGCCCCAGTTGATCATCCGCAGTGGTATTTTAGAGTCGCACCAAGATTAAGTGTAGTCCCTGTAGAAACCATACAGTACGGTTTCTACAGCTTGTGTCCATCTGCGGTTCAATCCACTACCTGACTCCCATGACTGCGCGGATCATCTTGATTATTCACTGGTGCAACAGGTGCTGAGAACTTAGAAACTTGTCCGCTAGCTTGAGCATAAGGCAGAGGCGAACCAGCAACCAAAGCTTCTATGTTACTTGTCATTACAGTACGGGGTTGATCGCCGATCGCCTGCGCTATCGGTTCCCCATCCTTACCCAAAAACACAAAATGGGGAATACCATCCACTCGATACCGCAGCATCTCTGGCAACCACTTAGTATTATCCACATTCAGCATCACAAAATTAACTTTCTCACTATACTGCTTTTCCAACTCAGCAATATCCGGTGCCATTTTCTGGCAAACAGTACACCAGTTAGCATAAAATTCCATGAACGATGGCTTGCCATTGGTCAAAGCCACTTCTAGCGGTGTAGACTGTTCATCTAACTTAGTCAGGGAAACAGAACCTGTCTCAGCGCGTAGTCCCAATGCAAGAACAACGATGAGGGCGATCGCCACAATTGCAATTAAAAAATTTCTCACTCGCACCCCAACCGGGGATTGAGACTGTTCAAGAGAATTAACAGGTGAATCTATACTCATAAAATACCTCGGTATGCGGGAAACTCAGAGTCTTCAGACCTGAGAGGGAAGCGACACGTGCGGTTTTAACCGCCGTGGTCTTTCTCTCAGGTTTTATTCGTAACCGTATCCATCTTTGGAATGGATAGCCTTGCAGTATTTGTGGGAAATACCTTGAATTAATCCGTCCTTAGTTGAAATATTGAAACTGCCAGTAGAGCGAGTGGCAATCCTTCCCATGTATTTACCCACTTTTTTGCCATTTTCAACGACTGCTTTTACTATGTCACCAGTCTGAAAGCCAAAATGTATTTTTGTGCGGGAACAATGACGATTAGGAAATCCATATTTATCGGTGCGGCATGACTGCCTAGAACCGTGTCCTGCTGCCTTGATTAGCAGTACTTTAACTCCTGAAATCTTTAGACTTTGTGGTGTGGATAATCCAACGCAAGCAGCATCTATCCAATGAGTTTTTTCAAAATTACGTTGGGTTCTGTTGAACTTAGTTAATCCACCTGAACCAGTTTCTACTGGTAATCCAGACGCTTTTAATGTTTCTAGTAATTTAAACCTAGTAGCATTTACAGCCGCTGTATCAGCCATTGGTTTCTTAGCCAATGCCAGTATTTTCTTTAACTTTTCTGGGTCTTTTTTAAGAAAATCCTTGATGTCCTTTGTTCCTTTCTTCAAATTACAAGCTTCACAACTGAGCGTTAGATTAGATATACGGTTAGAACCTCCTTTCGCCCTTGGGTGAATATGCTCAACTTGCAATTTTAATCCCGGCTTGCCGCAATAAGCGCAATCTCTACCCCATTTTTCAAGCAAGTACTCACGAGTTTCGTATCCGGCTAAAGTACCTTGTTGATACTCGTTGCCCTGAATTTCAGGATTCTGCATAATCTGTGTGTCAAACTTCACTAACTCCTGTGAAATAGCCGCAATGTTTGCGTATTTACTTAGCTTTTTGACCCAAGTCTCAATATTGTAAACTCGGCTCAATAAGCTTGGTGGCAACCAACCATCACGACGCTGTTTAGGGCATGGCATTTTGTTGCCTTTCCTGAACCATTCGTGTTTTGGAGGTTGACGATAACGGGTTTTGCGGTTTCTCCTGCTTCTACGTTGCTGTTTGCGAGAGAGCAATGACTCTCTAATCGCAAAACCTCGGTGTTGAAGTTCTGCGGCAAATACAATTTCGCCCGTAACATCATTAACAATTGCAATTCCTGTATATTTAGCACCTGGATCGATTTTGAGCCTTAAAGGTTGAGGAATTGCTTCAGAACGAGATTCTTTGAGGATTAAAGTAAACGGAAATCTTCTGAATATTGCGGCTTTACCATTTCTTAAAAGTTGTCTAGCTTGGGCTGGATGAATTGGATTTTGCGGTTTTTTGTCGGTGTCGATTAAAAATACTTTGCTCATAAGAGCCTCCATTGCTGCGGCATTTTTGGGGGGAAGCTTCCCCCCAAAAGATGCCTTGGGTAATGTTAGCCTAGGCGTTGATACAAGTCGGTACTTTCTAGATAACACTGCTGTTAACTCTATATAGCTGGTTAATTATCTAGTTACAGTGCAACAAACTGGCTGCGTATTTGTTGGTGTGAACTTAAACGCTTACTTGTATCGGCTACCCGGAACAAGTCCGGGTCACCGGGTCAGCTAGTGTGGCTGAGAATCTGAATCTCCTAGCTAGGCTAGAAGCTCAGTGTCTTCAGACCTGAGTCGCTGACAACAGAATTATTAAAACTTATTAAGCACTATCCTCTTCAGTTTACCTCCTCCTTCTCTGTCTTGGCGTCCTCTGCGCGGCAGTTGCTTCAACGGGGGAAACCCCCGCAACGCACTGCCTCGACTTGGCGGTTCGTAAAACTTGTAAAATAGAAAAATATCCCCTAAATCCAAACGTGAAGAAAAGAGTCACCCTCACTTTCCCCAAACGCGTCATTCAGATGCCTGTCACCTACCGACTGGCAAGAGACTTCAACGTAGCTGCAAATATTATCCGCGCTCAAGTCGCCCCAAATCAAATTGGCAAACTTGTATTGGAACTATCGGGGGATATAGATGAGTTGGATGCGGCGA
This sequence comes from uncultured bacterium, assembly GCA_964246695.1. Taxonomy (GTDB): domain Bacteria; phylum Cyanobacteriota; class Cyanobacteriia; order Cyanobacteriales; family Nostocaceae; genus Stigonema. The sequence goes on along the minus strand of CAXTSI010000062.1, from coordinate 262 downwards.
TCGAGTGGATGCGATCGCAAAACATCAGCGTTTCCCAAGCTTTAGGAGAGATAGCCATTGATGAAGACTTGTGCGTTCATTGTGGCTTATGTACAGGAGTTTGCCCTACAGAAGCTTTAAATCTCGATCCGCAAACCTCTAAGCTGACATTCACGCGATCGCGCTGTATCGTTTGTGAACAGTGTATTCCCACCTGTCCTGTGCAGGCAATCTCCACAAACCTTTAGGAAACATGGGGAGTAGGGAATGGGGAGTGGGGAGT
>CAXTSI010000061.1:0-26042 GCA_964246695.1 uncultured bacterium | reverse complement strand
GTGAAAATTAAGCGCCTTAGAAACCCGGTTTCTTTAAGAAACCGGGTTTCTGGTAAGTTCACGCTCTCCTCCAGGGATTGCTATATTTATCAAGTATACAAGTGAAATAACTGTTATTTAAATGTAGAAGCATTGTAGAGAGGAACGATCGCACAGTAATGACAAATCAAACGCTGGGACTGGAAAAACACCTTTATGACTACTTGCTGTCAGTTTCTCTGCGAGAAGCGGAAATCTTAACCCAACTCAGGCAGGAAACAGCGCAGCATCAAATGGGTAGAATGCAGATTGCTCCTGAACAGGGGCAGTTTATGGCGTTGCTGGTGCAGTTAATGGGAGCTTCTAAAACTCTCGATATAGGAGTGTTTACAGGCTATAGTTCTCTGGTAATTGCATTGGCGTTGCCACCAGAGGGTAAAGTTGTTGCCTGTGATGTGAATGAAGAGTACATGGTTCAAGCCCGTCGCTGGTGGCGACTTGCAGGTGTAGCAGATAAAATTGAAGAACATATTGCTCCAGCATTGGAAACTCTGGATCGGTTGCTAGCTGCGGGAGATGCCAACACTTTTGATTTTGCCTTCATCGATGCAGACAAAACAAACTACGACGGCTACTACGAGCGATCGCTACAACTTATCCGTCCTGGTGGGCTGATTGCCATTGATAATGTACTCTGGGGTGGACTCGTCGCAGATTGCCAAGTCCAGGATAACAGAACCAATAGAATGCGAGCCTTTAATCAGAAGCTGCATCAAGATCCGCGCATCACCCTCAGCTTAGTACCGATTGCCGATGGGTTGACGTTAGCAATAAAAAATTAAAAATCGCAGACAGCCCCAATTTTTAATTTTTAATTTTTAATTTTTTCTTCTCCGTAAGGCTGTCAAAACAGTAGGGGCAGGAAATGCCTTCAAGGTACATAGGAGATGTCCGATCAGCTTCAGAAATGGGACGCCCACAACTAGAACACAGATCGCAAGTACCTGGTTCTAAGCCATGACTGACAGCAATGCGTCGATCAAAAACAAAACACTCCCCCTCCCACAAACTCTCGGAATCTGGGACTGACTCCAAATATTTAAGAATCCCGCCTTTGAGATGATAAACCTCTTCAAACCCTTGGGATATCATGAAAGATGAAGCTTTTTCACAACGAATACCACCAGTACAAAACAGAGCAACCTTTCTATGTTTAGTGGGGTCAAGGTGGTTGCGAACATATTCAGGAAATTGGCGGAATGAAGTCGTTTGAGGATCGTGCGCTCTTTTGAAGGTGCCGATATGCACCTCATAATCGTTGCGGGTGTCAATGACAGTTACTTCTGGATCGCAAATCAGGGCGTTCCAGTCTTTGGGACTTACATAAGTACCAACTTGCTCATTCGGGTCAATGACAGGTAAGCCGATCGTGACAATTTCTTTTTTCAAGCGCACCTTCATGCGGTCAAACGGCTGTTTGTCAGCATAAGACTCTTTATACTCCAGGTCTACCAGCCGTTCGTCGGAGTGCAGAAAGGATAAAACTGAGTCAATACTGTCACGTAAACCCGCAATTGTACCGTTAATCCCTTCAGATGCCAGTAGAATGGTCCCTTTAACGCCTTGCGCTTCGCAATGTGACAGCAGAGGGTGTTGTTTCTCAGCAAAGTCTGGCAACCTGACAAATTTATAAAATGCTGCAACAACTTGGGTCATTTTTTTTCTTTATCCCTGTTGACAATAGAAAATTATAAGCTACAATAACAAAGTTAGCCTCAATACGAGGGGGTTTAGCTCAGTTGGTAGAGCGCCTGCTTTGCAAGCAGGATGTCAGCGGTTCGAGTCCGCTAACCTCCATTCACGAAAAGCCGTCTAAAAGACGGTTTTTCTATTGCTATTGTAATCTTGCCATGTGATTCAAGGTAATATTAATACCTGGAATCACCTGACATTACCCGCAATCACAGGGTAATTTTAGCGCAGGATTAGGACAGTGAAATTAACTCTCTTAGTAGTAAACCAGCGCCTAAAGGCAGCCAAGATTGGGGTAAAGGTAGAAGCTAGAGGAGATCGCTTATCCCTTCGAGCAACGCTGCCGCCCAGACCGGGAAGCAGCAAAACTAAACCCCATCAGCAGTACATTGCTTTGGGCATTTACGATAACCCAGCAGGACTGCAACGGGCAGAAGCAGAAGCCAAGATTGTGGGGGGACTGCTAGCCAGAGGTGAATTCGACTGGAATAGATATTTAATCCCAGAACAAGAACTAGGGATTGGGGACTGGGGGACTTGGATAAGTAAATTAAGAGAAGACTATTTTGCTCAGAAGGGCGACACGCCCACCACCCAATTCACATGGAAAAACGACTACCAAGCAGCATTCAAATACTTAAAGGGGGATGTAACAGGTGCTTCACTTATCGCCGCCGCCACTTTCACCCCAGCCAATAGCCGTAGCAGAAAACGCTGTTGTGAGAAGCTGCAAATTTTAGCCGAACTTGCAGGAATAAAAGTTAATCTCAAGCCTTACATGGGAAACTATAGTACCGGACAGACTAAGCCGCGTAATATTCCGACTGATGACGAAATTGTAAAGGCGCGATCGCTCTTTAATAATTCTCCGAATTGGCAGTGGGTCTATGGGGTAATGACAGCTTACGGTCTGCGCGATCATGAAATATTTTTTTGCGAGATTTCCGCCGCGCCACCCCATACTTGTCACGTATTGGAGGGCAAGACGGGTTCGCGAATTTGTTACCCCTTACATCCTGATTGGGTAGTGGAATGGCGGTTATGGGAAATTAAGAAACCAAACTGCACAGGCAAGACTTATCGAGATTATGGGCAAAGAGTGAGCCGAACTTTTGATCGCAAAAATGTACCTTTTTTACCCTATGACTTGCGCCATGCCTATGCTATTAGAGGTAGCGTGAGGTACAAAGTGCCGGTTGCGACAATGGCGGCGTGGATGGGACACTCGCCTGCTGTGCATTGGAATACTTATAATCGTTGGATTTCTCAAGTGGAACACGCAAAAGTGTTTCAGGAGTTACGACTCACTTGACACTTAAATTTCAATTTAATTGAACAAGCTTGTGCCGAAGTTCACTCTTCAGCTTGTTCACCAAGTGAACTTTCTAGCTTGTCAGCGATCGCCCTCAGAAGTTGCGCTAGTTGATTTTGATTCATCAACGCTGGTTGATGTGTGACCCCAACACAAGATTCTGAGTCGAGTGAGACTTTTGGCTTGACGAGACGGGCAATAATTGCTTGTGCTACCTTCGCCGCCTCCGTATCTGGCAATTGCTTAATAGCTGGTAATACGTCTTCAGCTAATCGGTGCATTCTGATTTCTGGTTTTCTGGGACTGCTTTCACATATCGCAATCAATTCTTCTTTGGTGTAACCTACGTGCGTCGCTAATTTTTGTAAAGTGGTCACCTCCGGTTCCTTGACCTCTCCGTTTTCTAAACGAGTAATTGTAGCGTGACTAATCCCAACTTCACGCCCAAATTTCCGCACAGACTTATTGCCTCTAGCAGTTCTGACAATTTCCCCTAACTTGGCTAGTCCTTCAATAGTGTACAAAGTTCTACCCATGTACGTTTATCCAGCCACCTTTTCTGACCCACTGTAGTTAGCGGTTGATTTTTTAGGTAACTGTGATCGCTCCTCTAATGGCACTGAAGGTAAGACCAAGGGGTTAATCGTCTGAGGATCAATCATGTTCAGCCTCGATGTAAAACATGTCCCCTAACGAAACCCCAAAAAAACTGCATACTTCTTCAACTGTGTTGTTGTCGAGGCGGCTAAAACGATTGTGATAAAGCCGATTAATAATTGTTGGGCTTAGTCCTGTCTTACCAGCAACTTGCTGTTGGTTTAACCCCTTTTCTTCCATAAAACTTTTTAGCTTACATTTCACAGCCATGCCCTAGAGCTCTAGTAAATATGTTACTAGTTTACTGTCTTCCTGTCAACAGATAGCTGGTAGTAGCTATCTGTTGACAGCTACCTATAAAGCTGTAATAATCTAAGTATAGAGAAAGCGCCCCGGTCTGACAACTAAAAGCGCTCTCTCTATCCACATATTCATGGAAATTCAATCATGCCACAAACGACCCTTGATAATCAAGCGATCACTCAAGTTGAGCAGCCATTCGCTAAAACATGCGCCACCTGCCCGAACTTCAAGCCCCGCAACGACGGCACAGACAAAGGCTGGTGCTGCCTGTTCGACCACTATGCCCGTGAATCTCACTCAATGACGGGCGATTGCATCAATACAATGCAAGCCAGCTTTGAAAGCGTACTTGCTCCTGTACCATCAACGAGCCTCGTCGTCCAGTCCGGTTCGTTAACCTTTAAGTCCGCTAATCCCACGAAAACTGTATATGAAGTTTTCTGCGGGGTAAACAGTCTCGGCTTGGTAATCAAAAGCGAGTGTGGGTGCTGGTATAACAGTGACAGCGATGATTATGCTGATAGCTACGCCACTCCATACGAGGCGGCAGCGGCTCTACTAAATCCCAACTTGCCCACTATCACGATCGACGCGGTGATACCCGAAATCGAAGTAGATTCTGACATTGATGCCGAATTCGGAGAACTGTACCGCGTATGGTACAGCTATTACTTGCTTGGCACTTTTTACATGCCCACTGCTTTATAAAATTGTTGATGAGCAGTCTATTTTAGAAATTCCTTTCTAACTCATGAATCACATTTTAGAAAAAACTAAATCCGGCTATCATTGCCAAACTTGCAACTGGGACTGGAGGAGTAAACCCCGCAGTGAATGTCCAGGCGTTCCTCGCTACGACTGGGGATGCAAGCCAGACTCATTAAAAACTGAAAGTGATTTACACAAGTGCAATTTGAAACCCAAAAAAGGTGTTGTTAGGAGTGCGATTATTTTTTCAATGAAGTCCGGCGAAATCGATTTGTATGACGCAAAAAATTGCGAAATTGACGATCCAGACTTGCCCCCGATTTGTACTTGGGAAGCTAAGGGAGAGTTAAAAACTGTTGGCGAACTCAGAAAAATGAATCTTACTCCTGAAGAAACTAAGCCTCGTGCTGTAGCCTGGGTCTGGGATAAAGAAACCGAGTGGGGCAAGTGGATTCCTTTGTACCACCCTGATGACTGCGGATGGAAGGCAAAGGATAATTGGATTACAAAAACTGTTTTAAGACAGAAATATTTGTTGTCAGAGGGCTGGATAAAAAGATTAGGCGATCCTGACAGGTTACTCGATAATCCTCACGGCAGAAGCGTTGCCCCAATCCAACTCTTTAGTAGACAAAGAGTAGAACAATTTTTAGCTGATAATGCTGAAGAATATGCTAAATGGCTTGACAAGCGCGACAAGCATCTAGCAATATTTGAAGCTAATAAGGACAAGATTTTTGAGCGTCGAAATCTTATTAAGGAGCAAACTGCTAATTGCTTGCGTTGTGCATCTGGCTGTAGTACGCCCCAAGGGTTTTTGTGCGCTATTTACCCGACAGGTGTCCAGTATATGCCTTGCCCTGATTGGGTTGAGAGAAATAATTAATTTTATTGGGCGCAGGAGCGATCGCAGAGAATCGTTAAATTCCTGTTTTAATCAGTTCAAAGGTTCCGATGAAGAGCGTCAATATGCCAAACCCTTTTTTTGTTCCCATGCCCAAAACGGGGCGACCAATCGAAACCCCATTAACAATTGCGCGGCAATTTTTACCCTAAAAAGTTTGAGCCTCAAGACAAGCATAATCACCTATGGAACTTTGTTGGCAATTTTCTTATTGCGTAGTTAACTCTGGTAAAAACAATTCAGCGTTTTGCGCCCACGCTTCACTCAATATAGTCCCCTGCCTCATTGCTTCAAACACGGCATCGTAAAGGTCGGTGGGGAGGAGTCTCAGGCGATCGCCAAACTTTTCCCATATCCATACCGGATCGTATCCAGCCGGAACTAACCCAGAGTTACTCAAGGACGAGCCAGTTACTTGTTGGTTAGACATTGGTGGGAGTGTGGGTGACAAACCGTCAAAATCTTGATTTGGATTGTAGTCCCAATAGTTCATGGTGCGATCGCTTAAAATTGGTTGTGACGATTGTAACTTTTATGCCCAAAATTTCACAAATTGAACACTGGGAACTATCCCACATTCAGCCTTACGAAAACAACGCCAAGCTGCACCCACAGGAACACGTTGACCAGATTGCAGCGTCGATTGAAGAGTTTGATTTTTTAGATCCTGTAGCGGTGGATGAAAACGGTCAACTACTGGAGGGTCACGGTCGCTTATTGGCAGCAAAAGCGCGTGGAATGGCAACTATTCCCGTGATTCAAGTCGTTGGCTTAACAGAAGCACAAAAAGTTGCTTATCGTATAGCACATAATAAATTAACTATCAATACGGAATTTGACCCGGAAGCATTGAAGCTTGATTTTGACATTCTTGGCGATTTTGATTTTGATCTGAATTTAACAGGATTTGATGCAGCAGAGATAGAGCTTTTGGAGAATGACCGCCCTTCGGTTCGCCTAAGGTAACAAGTCAAAAGTCAAAAAAATCAAAAAGGTACAGGTTCCCCCGCCCCCTTCGGGGAAAGTCAAAAGCTAAGGTAATAAGTCAAAATTAAGAATTAATTACTTTTGAATGAGTGATTTTTGACTTTTGACAGGCGTGCGAAGCGACCTGCAAGCCCCCGCGCCCCAAGGGGGCGAAGTCAAAAGTAAAAAGTCAAAAGTCAAAAATAATTAAATAATTCTTACTTTTGACTTTTGATTTTTGATTTTTGATTTTCCCGAAGGGGTTGGGGTTCTTACTTTTGACTTATTACCTTAGCTTTTGACAGGCGTGCGAAGCGACTTGACGCTCCTCGACCAATAGGTGTCGGTAAAGGATCTGAAGTTTGGGACAAACCAATAGCTAGATGCCAGCCCAACCAAATTTGGAAGCTTGGAAGACATGAACTGCTTTGTGGTGATTCAACCAACAAGGAGAACATTGAACGATTGCTCCAGGGGCGATGCCCGGATTTAATTTGGAGCGATCCGCCTTATGGGATTAAGTGCCAAAAGAAAAATGGAACAATAGGTGGCAGCAGCGGTGAAATACACAGCAAAAAATACCCTCATATCGCTGGCGATGGCTCTACCGAAACAGCGATCTCGTCATTCAATCTCTGCCAAGAATTGTTTCCGACAGCCGTACAGGTATGGTGGGGAGCTAACCATTATTGTGAAGGATTACCTAATAGTAGTTGCTGGATTGTTTGGGATAAGTTGAATGGGGATAATAATTTTGCTGATTGCGAACTAGCATGGACTAATCAGAAAAGCGCAGTCCGAAAATTTTCTTTTATGTGGAATGGGTTAATCAAGCAAGGAGAATCTGCTAACAAAAAACGCATGCACCCCAATCAGAAACCTGTAGAAATTGTTACATGGTTTTGGGATAAATACTGCGAAGATAAACTTTTATGTTTTGACCCTTTCCTAGGAAGTGGAACCTCGATTATTGCTGCGGAGAAGGATGGCGATCGCATCGTCTACGGGTGCGAATTGATGCCAGAGTATGCCGATCTTGTTTTGCAACGTTGGGAACAGGAAAGTGGGAAAATGGCGGAATTGATCGAGTCGGAGTCTGCTGAGTCAATTCTTGGGTTTTAGAAAACTTCCCCCGATCCTAATCATTGGATGGTGAATTTTCAGCAGTTATGAAGGAAACTAGCGACGCTGCTAAATTTCTATATGAATGTATCGACAATAACTTGATTCATAATTGACCTGAAGTGAAGCGACTTATCGCACTCCTAAGCGTGTAAACTATCTTTAGTAGTATTTTGAGTTGCTGTTGAAGAAAGACGCTGCGAACGAGGCTTGGAGTAAGCAAAAATGTGAGAATCGTTTTGTGACAGGCGATCGCATCACATTGAAGGATTTGGCGAATGCGTCAAAGCAGCCACTGGGAACCCTCAGAAGGTGGTGCAACGAAGAATCTTGGACAAGCAAGCGAGATCAATACGAGTTCCAGTTGAGATCGGCTACCCAAGAGAAAACTGCCGAAAAAACCTCTGAAAAGTTAAGCGAGGAGTTGTCCGATGTCGCTACCATTAATTATAAAGTCCACCGTCTTGAGCGCGACTACATTGCAGCAATTTTTCAAATTAAGTCGCGGCACATGCAACTGGTTCAGCAAGTTCCGCTAGAAGAACAGTTGGAATTACTTGAAAAATATCATAATCCTCATGAAATAAATCAATTATCTTTAGCTCTTGGTCGTGCCACCGAAGGGATAGCTCAAGCAACGGGACTCAGTTATTATTTGAGTGGAAATGCCGCAGCCAAGCGTATAGAGGATATGGGGGGGGATATTGTTTTTACCAAAGAGGATAGAGATTCCACTTAGAGAATTAAATCGTAAAGAAGTTAGCTCTAAGAGATTAAAGAAACATTTAAACAAGCAAAAGAACGAGCGGCAAGTATGGCACGACTGGGAAACCATTGATTTGGCGAAAGCGCTTGCCCAAGAGGATCAATCAAAATACTGGAACGATACCGAGCAATTTCGGCTGCTGATCAACAACCACAAAACCTACCCCCACATGCGTCCGTGGTTGGAACTGCTAAATACAGGAAAAGATTCGCGCTACCTGAGTGGAATAGCAGGCGAAGATACCTTGGTATTGGCACCAAGAGAAAGTGCGAAAAGCACATTTTTGGCACAGTGGATCGCACAACAACTAGGTAGGCACACAGCCCCTTGGTGTCGCATTCCTCTAAAGATTTTATGCGTTAGCTACGATCTGACAACAGCTGCACAGCGATCGCGTCAAATTCGAGCAATCATCAAATCTAAAGCCTATCAGCGCATTTTTCCTTGGGTACGACCTTCCACCGAAAAATGGGGAGAGAGGGAATGGGCAATTGACTTTGAGTGGGCGGGGCTGCCCACCACTGAGGAGCAATACACCTTTGTGTGTTCTGGAATATCTGGGGCAATTAACTCTCGACGGTGTGTGGTGGGCAGTACCATGATAGAAACCGAGATAGGTAGCGTTCCTATCTCAAGACTTAACAGGCTTATTGGTATTAAGATTCTGACTTTCAACGAGTCAAAACAGGAAAATGAATGGTGTACACTAAAAGCGATCACGTCTAGACAAGCATTCGATATTTTTGAAATTAAAACAAGTTGCGATCGCCAACTTCAGTGTACATCCGATCACCTTGTCTATGTTGTTGGTGTCGGATACAAAGAAGCGCAAGCACTGCTATTAGGTGACAAGGTTGTTAATTCAAATAATAACAATGAATGGCGCTTTGATACTATTTGTTCAGTCGTAAAGTTATTGGAACCGCAGCAAGTTTATGATATTGAAGTAGAAGATAACCACAATTTTTTCGCAAATAATATTCTTGTTCATAATTGCCACATAGTCTTGCTTGATGACCTAATCAAGTCAGAAGAAAGTATCGAGTCTGACAGTGTACGCGATCGCATGGTGTCGAACTGGGACAACGTAATTTCTTATACCCGGTATAATGGCAGTCGGGCTGTATGTTTGGGCACTCGTTTCCGAGTAGATGATATCTACTGTACAACCTTTATTGAGCAGAAAGGCTGGCACACTTTTGAGCAGTCGGCTTTACTCACAAGACCTGATGGTACAGAGTATAGCTACTGGGAACCAGAGGGACCGAACGCACCAGGAACGCCTTTGACGCGACGTCAAGATGAACGCGAGAAAAAGCCCATAAGTTTCTCTTTCCAGCGGCAAAACAAGATCGTCCGGGTACAGGAGCAATCAATAGATCCTATGCTTGTCCTGCGGGGTATACTACCCAGTTCATTTGAAACTTTGGTGCTGGGTGTTGATTTATCAGCTGGTTTGAAAGAATCTAATGATTATACAGCGATGGTATTGGGTGGTCTAACACGTGATGGTGATTTGCCGCAGTACTGGGTAATCGATGCATGGGAAGATCGTATTATGGGGAACACCCCTAAGCTAGATGCCATCATTGACTTATGGGAAGCTTGGAAACATTTACTCCCACAAACTCAACGATTCAGTCCCAAGTCTGGGGAGTGGGAAGCGGTGCCATTGACGGGTTTAGAACTATGGTTTGACTCCTCTGCTTACGGGCTGTCTTTCCAAGGGGATTACGAGGACCACGTCGTCAAGCGCAACCAGATTTTAGATTGGCATGTTCGACCAGTATCAGCATCGGGGCGTGGTGGAAAGCTAGAACGGCTGCGACGCCATACGGGGTTATTTCATAATAAACTAGTATACTTTAATATGTACGGTCGTAGCATGCAAGATGGTCGCAAGCCAATGGGCAGACTGATTCAGCAGATAACAGAGTTTGGATCGACAAGCCACGATGACCTTGCGGATGCTTTTGAATTGTGTTTGTCGGGATTGCGATCGCACCTACCAATAACTAAAGGAACCTATTAGTGAACTACGAGCAAGGATACAGAGATGCTATTAGCAATCGCCCCCCCCCGATTTGGTTTTTATGGTGAATACATGAGAGGGTACGAACGAGGTAGAAAAAGGTTGTATCAAAAGATAATTTAAATTAGTATTATCTATTAGAATTAAGTCTGATGAAATACTCTTTTTACTTACGAAATCAGTTAAGCGACGAAACTTGCGTTTGCGATCAGGAGTACGATCGGGAAGACGGGTTAATTTATTTGTGGACAGATGGTAGTTTTGGATGTGACTGCAATCGTTCTATATTTTTTTATAATCAAGACGAATCTAAAGAACTTGACTGTAATTCAAGTGATGAAGATCAGGTGATAATATTAGATAAAATCGTAAGAGATGACGGAGAAGTTATTTATGAAATTGATTTAAAAGAAGAATTAAAGCAGGCTTGGCTGAAATTTGAGGGTGTCTTGGAATCGGTTCAATGGCGCAACAAAGAAGAGTTTCAGGACTCGCTTAAAGAGGCTGGCGCTGACTACAAGAAAGTTTTGCTGCGAGTGCTTGAATCATAATGACCGCCCTTCGGTTCGTCTAAGGTAACAAGTCAAAAGTCAAAAATAATTAAATAATTCTTACTTTTGATTTTTGATTTTTGATTTTCCCGAAGGGGTTGGGGTTCTTACTTTTGACTTATTACCTTAGCTTTTGACAGGCGTGCGAAGCGACTTGACTAACCGTCCAAAAAAAACAAATCAAGTCCGGACGACACCCATCTGGGGCGATCGCTACGGCAATATTCTAAGCTACAAAAAACGGGTGGCGAGTGCCCATAAATCGGTTGATGGGATGTGTTGCTGTTGCTTGAAACGTCAAAGTGCAGTGATGCACCACACCAGCTACAGACCATCAGGGGACAGACGGGGTAGCAATTGGTTTCCGCTTTGCAATGTTTGTCATGGTATCGCTCATTCTCCACAAAATTGGGTTAAAAATAGTCAAAATCCTGTATGGAAGAATCGCAATACCCCAGAGTTTACTAGGCGGTTAAAACGGGGATACAAAGTGTTGCGAGGAAAATAGTAAACAACTATACAAAGCATTAAGTAAATCATCATGAATCTATAGTAAGAGTTCCATCGTATCCAAAATGAAAATTCATGTAATTCTCTTTGGCTAATTTATTCCACGAATTGATCTCCGTAGCAGATGGCTTTACAGATAAAGTATTTATAATTGTATTCCACGTTTCACCAATAATGTCTGTGCTTTGATTTGCTGACATGCATAGACTTTCCAACCTTGACATTACTACAGGCACAGGGCATTGAGAAACTATTCTTAGATATCCACTATCTATTAAAAATTCTCTATTGAACTTAGACCAATTAGGTTGCGGTACAGGAGGTGGTGGGGGTGGTGGAATTAAATCTGGTCTGTCTCTCAGTTCTACACTTAAGTCTTTCCCCTCCGCCCAAGAGTCCCAAGCTGACTTAATAGAATCACGTGTAGGCTGATAATCAATTGAATCCCAATCGATTAATTTAGTATCAGGGTTCCAAGGAATTAGAGCAAAATAATCATTAATTTGTATATGAATATTCTCTACTTTACCATTAGGATCGTAATTGATTTTTATCATCTTAGTATCCTATATATAAAAGCTACAGTCATTGAGAAAGATATAGCAACATTGTCTGGATTTACAATTTGCCAACTAATATAAGAAGACAACGAATTTGATTGTGATTGATTCATAATTGGGGTATTTACCAAATTAATCAGGCTATATCCTGAACCATGTACAAATCCCTGTGTAGAAACTGAAGGGAAAGCGTCTATCGTCGATAAGTTATTACCAGATACATTATAACCATTTATAGTTGAATAAAAATAATTTCTTGTAGTATCTACGCCTGTGTTTGGTAAAATGTTATTTACAAAAATTATTTGAGTTTCCAGAAATATATTGGGAAAAGAATACAAACCTAAATTAGTTAATAAATTTCTTTGAGATGAAGTAATCGTATTGCCGTAAAAAGAACTGGAATTAGTGCCAGTGTAAATAGTGCCAGATGTGTATCTATTTGTGCTTAACCAATAAGTTCCATTCCAATACCAATTTTGAATTATATTATTACTTAAATCTCGCTCTATCCAAGTATCACCAACATTTGGAGAGGTAGGAATTAATTGTTGGTCATAGTAAGTAATTGCATTTTTAATAATATTCCCACTATACTTGAGTGAATTGACTCGATAAACTGCTGCCGTACTACCTTGACTATCGGATATGGACATAATACAAATTATCTAACGAGCGAATCTTGCTTTTATTAAACCTGACCCATAAGCAGATTCTTTAGGAATACCTGTGTTGACAGATGTAATTGTAAATGCTTGATAAACAGCAGTGCTATAAAAAGTATTTACATTAGCACTATAAGTTTTCTTTTGATTATTTAAAAGTGATTGAGTAGTTATGGTAGCGATCGCTGTTGATACTCCAGCGAGAGTTACAATATTCACATTGTTTGTACTATAATTATTAGCATCGTTATTAGCTGTGCCATTAGAATAAATATTAAGGAAAACTGATGATACATATATTTGACTATACGTACTGATTATTGGTGTGGTCCAAGCCAACCCTCCATTTACTAAATAAAACCCAAATTCTTGAACTGATACCCAATAGCTTCCATTCCAAAACCATTGTTGAAGTATGTTCTTGTTGATATCACGTTCATACCACATATCCCCTATTTTAGGAGACGTGGGAATTGTCTGTTGGTCATAATAGGTAATCCCATTTCTAACAATAGTACTGCCACATTGCAAAGTATTTACTTTGTAAATTGCGGCAGTACTACCTTGGCTGTCGTTTATAGGCACAATTATTATGGATTACTTGGAGTACTAAATTCAATCAAAATTCTAGCTGCACCGGCAGTTGCCCCATTTGCCACGTAAGTTGCAATCAAATTCTGATTCGCAACATTTGCGACTACGTTAGGGTTAGTTATGTACGATTTTGCTACAGCCGCATCTGTCAGGTCGTTTTGAGAGGTAGTTATGAATAAGCCGGGATTACCAGACGTCCCTATTTGCACGGTTGGTGGAGATCCTGTTGTGAATCCAGAGAATGGCGTGTCTACAAATATTGTTACGTTCTTTACGATCGCCCCAGCAGGAAGCGCAAATAAGGTGACGGGACTACTTGAATTATAATTAAGTGCGTAAACCTTATCCTCCGGACGGTCAAGGACAAGGTTTTGAAATGCTAATGTCCCCGCCGTATCAATAGCGACTAATGAGCTTCCCACTGTTGGGGCATTTGCTGGTAACGTTATAGTAAGATTACTAGTCATTCCTGCCGTCGGTCTAAGCAAATTATAAAGCCAATTTGCGCCCGTTTGAGTTGCTGCTGAATTAAGAACGATCCCATTACCTGAATTATTTAATTGGGCTGTTGTTAATTGTGCATCTGCGGTGTCACCCGCGTTTCGGATGGCGACACCTACATTTGTATTTTTAACTCTGTTTCCTCCAATCCCTAGCTGGAAGAAGCCCTGAATACTACCGACAATATCTGAGAATGCCATTATTCAAACCTCTAATAAATAAATAAAGCCTTCGCCAGTTGTAGCCGAACCTGGCGAAATATACAAATTTATTTGTGTGGGAACCGCATAGAGAAATCCTGAAAATAACTCAAACTTATCGACTCGGTCCAACGCTATTTGATTGGGTGCAACTAAGCGATCGCCCTTAACACTATCGCCAACAGACAAACTGTAGCCACTACCGTCGAACGGGGTATCTATCCCTACAATTATTTCCAAGATTCGACTATTGCCTTGAGTTGTTCGCAAGAGGTGTGGGGACAAGGTATTGCAATCAAAATTGATAGAACGTTGAGAAATAATACTATTGAGCTGCCCCACACCGAAATCAATTTTAGTAATACTCATACTGTCGCTACCATGAAGATGGAAAAATTAAATCCAGGAGTGCCATCAACAGTTTTTATACTGGCTCTAACAAATAAGCAAGGTACATTAAGAATAACAAGCATTGCTCCGTCTGTTGAATCTGCAAGAGTTGCTAATGTTTGCCATTTAGTTCCGTCAATACTCCCTTGAATATCACAATCAATACTTGTCAATGACCCCACGAATATGCTCAATTGAATAGTAAAATTTTTATAAGTATAAGGTAGTTGTACTCCTAACCCTGTAATTGGTTCCGTAACACTACTAGCAAGAACTAGTGTTTGAGTGCCTGGATTTAGTGGTGGATTGATTACTTTACTCTTAAAAGTTAGTGAGTCATTGTCATAAGCATTATCTAAAATATTAAGTATTCTTTGCTGATTTTCTGCGTTAATTAGAAATTTATTTGATAGCGTATCGTCTCTGGCAACGTAAGCTAAACGAAAATTTATGTCATCTAAACTTCGCTTAATACTAAATATAATCCTTGTGGCGCTTAACTCAAGACTGCTATTAGATAAATAGCAAACAACTTCAACATCTCCAGCCAGAATGTTAACAACTTTTATTCTAAAATACTTGAACGATAATTCACCATAATAATATTTATTTGTTAGCAAAGAGACTTGAAATGAATCATCAGAAGAATCAATTAAGCCTTGACCTTGCCAACTTTCGTTATCATTAGAAACCTCAAGATTTAAATAAGCACTATCATCTCCCAATATCTGTAAAGAAATAGATTTAAATCCTTGACAATCTTCACTGATAATTATTTGGTCTGATTGATTCCCTGTTGCCGATATAGCTTTAGAACCTAAAGATAGGGGGAGGCGATCGCGTATTTCTGATTCTAGCGCGATGATAGTTCTTTGGTTGGCGGCGCTGGCGTCTCCAGCAGTAGCAGTCGTTGTCAGAACTTCAGCAAGGGCGATCGCCTGCCTCAATTCGCTTTCACCATACACCGTGCCATATCCTGGCAAGTTTTGGTATTGGATTGGAATATTACCCATGCATCGCTTTAACTAAAATTTTATTGTATGAGGGCAAGCCACCGATCGCCACTAACTCCCAATCCACGCATACGTACCCGCAAACGTTTGCCCCTGGTTTGTAGCATTAAAAGTGACTACCCCCGTTGCGCCGTTCACCGACACTTCTCCCGACCCTGGCGATTCTCCATTTACGTAGATGGTCGCGACTGATATACCGTTCAACGTGAAGCTTGCCAATTCGTTGATTGAGTCAGTTTCGATCAAGTAAAATTCTGGATTGCTTGTTGCTGGCAGCGTATAAGCTAGAGACGCCGGGACTGTCACTCCGTCGGGAACTGCTACGTCAAAATAGACTGGGCGCGTGTACCAAAAGTTCTCAAAGTAAATAGTAGTGGCGTTATCTTTCCAAGTTCCGTTGCATATCCCTTGAGTGTAAAAATCTCCTGATTGAAAGTACGGTGGATTATTACCCCTCACCCAAGCGATTTGTAATCCTTCGATTAAAGCTTGCGAGTCAGTGTGAGTGACTTTCGATCCAGAATTACCAAGCACCCATTTGCTGCCATCCCAGCCATAATTTTCGTAGCAATAATTGTTATCCGTAAATAACTGTCGAACGCCATTACTCAACACCACAATTCCGCCTTGCATGTGCAGAATGGCTGCTGAATTAAATCCATCGTAGCTATTTTGGGTGGTATTACTTGCGTCAACAATTCCTCCGTAAGCAATCAAAAAATCCTTGTAAAATGCTATTTTGTAAAGGTTTTGGTGACCCCAAACACTGTGATTGACGCTTTGAGTCGAGACTGTAGCAATATATGCAATATTTGCGCTGCCAAAAAATAATTTGAATTGAAATGTTGCCCAAAAGCCTCCAGTGTCAGAGACATCCACAGATGTCGTCCATTGACCAACATAGGGGTGATCGAACCCACTACTGGCAACTGTAGTGGACGCATCGTACCAAACCACTAACCTGTAGTTACCAGGGTTGCTGAGGCTGTCGATAACGATCGCCATCTGGTCGTTCGCGTTACTTGGATCGACCTTGAGAAAATAAGTACGATTCCAATGACCGTCAGTTAATCCTGCATAACTAAATGTAAGCGACGTAGACCAACTAGTCGATTTACGGAGTGACCCTTCAAAAATTGCAAATGCCACATTATCTCGACCGACATCCACCCCGTAACAAGCGATGCTTACTGCTTGGCTAATAGTGTTGGTAGCAACATTGATTATCCATAAACCAGTGTTGCGACACGCGCAATAAATTAGATTGTTGGTTGGGTCAACGGCTGATTGGCGAAGGGCTGTGACGGGTAACGCTGGGGTGGTAGTTGCATCCCAGTTCTGATACGCGCCGTTCGTCAGATCTAGCAATGTCACGCCCGTCTGGTCATACTGAATTATTTGAGTGTTTGACCATCGCAGCAAATCGTTGTCCTCGTATCGCCATCCATGCATGCCTGTAGCAGCTGGCGTGTTCGGGTTGCGGAAAGGGCAAATGACAGTGCGATCGCTGTATGCATTTCCGTTAAACCCTAAATGCAGGCGTTTAGAGAAGTTGTAGGTAGCCGCTCCCATGTCGCCATTAGCCGTGATGTTAAACTTGTACAATTCGGGCCAACGACCCGTCCAATCGCCATGCGTATTCGGGTAGCTTGAACCTATCGCTGCATTGTTTACATCGAAAAACGGTACGGACGATCCTGCCCTGTGCGTCCAAATTTTCTGGAAAGGCGGTTGGAATACAGGTTTGCTTGGGTCAATATTTACGGTTTTCGATTTATACTTTGAAATTCGATAAGCGGAATTCGTACCTTCTGTATAAGCAGATACAAAATGTTCGTTTGCGCCAATATAATTCGATTGCCCTGTCAACATTGAGTTAAAAATATAACCCACGCATTCATCTTGGTTGCCAGATATTCCAGACTGCCGAATTTGAAATAGTACTGATTCTTTATATTTGTAATGTGAATTTATAATATTGGTCGAATCCCATTGCCTTGCTTGAAAATTGTTTGTAATTAATTCTGAATTTTGTTGAATATCAATATAGGCTTGTGCTGGAACGTCGCAATACGAGGTTCCTAGAACGTGGTGAGTGCAATATTTTTGAGCAAAAAGACGACCGCCAAAATCTCTGGTAAACCTTGAAGATAATCTTTGCCCACTTATATTTTCAACTTGAATCTGATAGTAAATATTTAGAACTTCAAAAAGATTTTGCGTACAAGGAATAGTTAATAGTGTGCGACATAATCTAGCATTATAACCTACTAACCCTACGCTGTGAAAAGTTCTAGGAGTCGAAGGTGCGTCAATTCTGTTTTGAATTTCTCCAAAATTTGGGGTAACCGATTCGTACCAAATTGGGCTTGTTACTCCGCCTGCTATGTATCCAGTAACTATTTGATCGGTCCAGAATGGAAAGCCTGGATCTGGGGCAGAACTATCGCCAATGAGTGCGATCGCTGTGTATCCCCCTTCGTTAAAAATACTGTAAGCGTCATAAGCTAACATTCTTAACAGGGTACTGCTAAAAATGACATTGCTTTGTTCAACAGGCGATCGCGTTTCTCGCCCCTCTAAATCTGTAAACTCAATCCGGACTCTCCCCGATAGCTTAACCAACAATGCCTCCTGTCAAACTGTACACAGTCGCCACAAACTTTCCGTCACTACCACTCAAACCATTGATTGTATCAATTGGGGTAGGGCATCTGGTAACAGATAAGGGGTACTGGGTAACAGCAACCTCGCCATCCATTCCACTCACGCCATCAAGTGTCTCATTGGGAACAAAGTAGTTCTGAACACTAATAGGGTATTGGGTAGCGACGGCTTTCCCATCGCTGCCGCTTAATCCATTCAGGCGATCGCATGCCAAAACGGTATAAGGCGGGTTGGGAGAAAACCGGATTCGACATGATTCTGTGGCTGAGTAACTGAGATCTTGCACCATTCTCAACAAGGCGAGAGAAACCGGGTTTATAAACGATAAATTAAGGGTTTCAGCTTTACAGATTCGCAATAAACCCGGTTTCTGCCGATGGTGCAAGATGTGAGGTAACCTACCCCAAGAGTATTAAAAATTGTTAAGATGCGGTAATAGTTGCCTTGGGATACGGCGGCGCGGCGGTTGGTGGGGGAAATAGATTGAACAGTCTGATAGCTACCGTCAATATCTTGCTGCAGTCTGTATTCTGTAACCCACTGCTGGTGCGATGGTGGTGGATTCCAAGTAATTTCAATAGATCCGGAATTCCAAAAAAAAGCCGTGTTAGGTGTACTGGGGATAGGGGCAAATGAACAGGGGATAGTTAACTGCGGTCCGCCATCGCAGACAACAGGCGATTCCATCCCGCTTACCCCATCTACAATTTCGGTTACGGTGGTGCGGATGACCAGATAATCAAAAGCTTTTGGGTTATCTTCCAGTTCGGCTAGTAGCAGAATTGGTGGGTCTAACGGGCTGCGATTTCCGATAATAGCGACAGTAGGATTGAGGCTGCCATCTCCGTACGTGGGGGAAATTATCGTCACTCGCCCCTGCTGCTGCGTCCAGATAGCAGAGTTACCATCCGTTTCTACTTTTACGTAATCTTGCAGTTTAAAAGGTCTAGGGCAAATTATGGTCAAAACTGGGGGAGTGAAATGAATGTAAGTTCCGCCACCGCCTACCACTACTTCCCAGTAGCCAGTAGGGGAGAGGGAAGAGCAGAAAAAGTAAGTTATTTTGTTGCCTTCTTCTTGCACGTGTGACGGGGCTAGCCATAAAGAACGTAAATACCTTTGGTACTGACTGCGGTAGTTTAAGTCTGCGACCGGATTGTAGAGGACGACTTCCCCCTGTTGGCGTCCAGCTTTACCAATAATATTGAGGTTTGGATTATCGTTTATCTGGATGCCGTCACAAGGGAGGTGGGGGAGGAGGGTGTTGTCAGGGCGAATAATGAATGAAGCTTTGTCACCCTCCCGCATCTGCGACAGCTTGGGCGTCTTGGGGATTTTGGAATTCTTAAAAAAGTCGTCAGGCTGACCTAACCCGGATTTTTTGACCATGTGTCAGTTTTAGCTGTAATAAGCGTAGTGATCGTCAAATTCCTCCTCCTCTTCTTCCTCATCTGCAAACTCTTCTACAAAGGCTTCACCGCAATTTTCGCATAATCCTTCAAATCCACCATAAAAGCGAGCAAACTCAAATCGTTCTACGCCTCCCCAAAATCCACCGCAGCCCCAACAGAATCCATGATTGGCGGCGTGTTTTACACAGTAATGGTAGTCCGGCTTTTTACTCTCGTTGTCTGGCAGAAAACACTCTACTCCGTCGTTGTCACACGAGTCATGCTGGCATTTCATTATTAAGATTTACAAACACAGTACACAATTTTATACTATTGACTCAGTATCGCTTAAGATTAAGCAACAGGCAAAGATTGGCTCTACGTATTGTTGAGGCGTATCCTGCGTAGGGCTTCGGAGCCTGTTTTAAGTTTTTGACTGGGTGTTAATTATAATACAACTCGCATAGAAAAAGCCTGTGATCAACAGGCTTTCGAGGTGGTATAAGGATGCTAGTTGTGGATCGGTCTACACCAACATTAACTTTTGATAAACTTCGGCTTCTATTGCTGCGGTAATCGGTTTGTAATAAGCAACAATAATGGCTTCATAGAAGCTATCTTGTTGCTTGTAAACTTCAAAATCTACCAATTCCCAGTTGGGAACAGTAGAGTTTAAAGAGCAAACCCGATTATGATTTTCCTTAAACTTCTTTACGATGAATTTACTAGAATTCATTGCAGAAAATGTTGGTAAAATGTTTTCATCCGACAACCCAGGAAGCGGAAGACAGACACACAGTGTTTTAGGCTTGTCTTCACCGTAAAAATCAATAACTTCTTGCATGTTTTAAACTCCTTTATCGGTGCAATACCATCTGCCTTTCTTTTGGAATACTCGAAATTTCTTCGAGTACCCCATCAAGTAGGCACATTCTCTTTTTGCAGCTTGCCAAGACTTGGCGTTTAAGGGATACACCGAACCTTGGTCTTCTTCTTCTGGGTCTTCAAGCGTTGGTCGCGTATTACCTTTCGACACATACACGAGCTGCCCATTATGAGTATAGACATAGTACACGATGCCGCTGATGATGACGGTTCCGAGCAACACACAGCCAACACCAGTTGCACCACATATTCCAGCAGCGGGAGCAATTAATGCAGGATTAGCTTGGGCTGGCGCATTAAAACTGGGCATTACCAAGAGCGTGATCGCTACAGCAATTTTTCTTTTCATTTACCCGCCCACGATAGCAGCTACGGCTTCATCGCTGGTGTACCAAGTCGCTCGGACTTCGTTGTGGCACGGCTGGGATACCCAGAAACCATTGAGGTTTTGGTAAAAGGTTCCGATCAAAATGACACCTTTTTCTCCACCCCAGACGCGGTAGAGTTCCCCAAACACGTCGTTCACTGAGTCTATTTCGTATTGGGGTACTGACTGATGTTGGATGTAGGCGGATAGCTCAAGTTGAGCCAGCGCTTGATTGTCGAGCGTTAACTGTGGCATGATTAATTAGGTCTAATCGGGTTTAAACAAAAGGCGATCGCGAACTGTGGTAAGGGAGCGGTCGTCTTTTGTTGCTACTCTATTATTGTCTACCAGCACTAGACTGTCAAGAGGCAATAGACACGGTTGTGATAGCCGTATCAAAAAAATCTTCAACGCCACTACCCAATGCTTCTAGGAGGACGCTGATTTTTTGAAAAGACACTGTAGAGGCTGAGTTATCGTATCTTTCAGGGTCTTCTAACATGTGAATGTACTGATGGGATACGCGATCTCCAATCACAACAGTTTTTTCTGATATTGCACGAACAGAGCGCCCTCCCCTTAGAGCTTTGAGCCTTTCGCCAAGTTCTTTGTCCCAATAAATAGAAGCAATATACCTTGTGTCCAACATTATTCTTTTTTGTCTATTACTGTTTGACATAGGCTAACAGATTTTATATTCTATAGTCACTAGACAACAAAAGCGATCGCCCCATCAATTTCTATCGGAGCGATCGCCCTGTTGACCATAATGCTTCGGCGCGTCAAGTTTTTAGGTCATGATGCGTAATTTTATGATGCCACATAAATTCTAGAAGCAGTAGACAAAGCAAATCCCCAGTGCGTGTACAAAGCTTGCTGGGGAATACAACAAAAATATGAATACCCAAACAATACCAGATTCCCCAGCACTCCTGTTAGGGGCTACTTCCCCACGCCTATATACTGTCGTCGTCTTGCGTTTACCCCGGAGTGGAGGCAATCAATGACCACAAAGAAATTCAACCGTCCCCACATCATCATTCCTGAAGAGGACACGACATGGGCAGTTGACCAAAAACCATGCGTGATGAAATTTTGGCAGCAGTGCTGGCTAGCCGATCCATACGGCTCACGCTGGATGAAGCTGGTTACTAACCTCAGTGACTCAGCTTTCAGGTTTGCCAGAAGAGTGCTTGAAGCAGCTCGCTTGTTTGTGTTTCGTCGCGTCAGTTATTCAGCAGACCGAGGCTCATCGGTTTGGGAAGTTCTCAATTTACATGGTGCGCGAGTCAAGGACTTTTGGCAGAACAAAAAAAATGAGGCGGATACCGCTTTAAATGAAGCGGTAATCACTAATGTAGAAGCGGTTACCGCTTTATTTGAGGCGGAACCTAAAGTTGAAAGCCAGTCAGAGCAAGAATTCCAGAAACCCTCAGTAACGCTTCAAGAACACATCAGTAACTCTTCAAAAGAGTTACTGATGTGTGAATCTTCCACGCATTCTGCTACACTTGGGTCAAGCCAGACGGCTGACGCGCCTTTAGGGGGCGCGTCGCCTTCAAATGATGAATGCGTGGATGAAGTTGAAAAAGAGTCGGTTATGGGGCTTATAGAGAGCAACGAGGACACCTTGGTTGTGACTTGTTCAGCAAGCTTTGATTCTTTGGAAACTAGCCAGCTTCCCGATCGGGACGGTTGTTCCGCCGCCGCGTCTGACCTTTCAGAAAAATGGTCAAACGAGGCGATCGCCGCCAGAATGCAGCTGCGTCCAAGACGTATGGATAAACTGAAAAAGGCGGGAATGTTTGGGGATAGTCCAGGGTTCACCTACCTGCAAGAGTGCTGGGATGATCCCTCGTTACGAATAATGGTGAGGCGGTTGATCGTTAAGTTCCCACAGTGGAAAGTTGCCTGCATGGATGAAGAGTTGTTGGACTGGGGAGACGCTTAACCACCAGAAATCACTCTTGAATCACTTAAAAAAATCGCGCCCAACACTTGCATAGAGCGCGATCGCTTTGTTGTGATCATTAGTTCTGTCAGAAGTAGAGTTCAGACTAGCTCACAATAAGAGCGATCGTCAAGCCGACAGGAGGTATCAAATTTGTAATAAAATTTCTCAGTACTGAGAAAATAAAAATTTTGAGAATGCGGAAGTTTTCACTGGCGCTAGTTTTTAACGTTGGCTTGTTAAGCCTAAATATTAGGTTGCACAGTAACTGGAAAGTAACTGTTATGTCTGTGCTAATTTGTGCTTTAACTATATTGCCAGCCTTGTATCTTTACTATCAAAGGATAAATGCAAGCGCAAGATGCTCGCAACTTGCCCGATGTCAAAGCTTGACCGATGAAGAATTAGTTGAGTTGTTCAAAATTATTGAAGGTGGGTTTTTGGCAGTTAATGATTTGCAAGTTGCAATGAACGCGATCGCTTCAAATTTCAACTCCTGGAACCCGAATTCTGAAGATAAACCGGATTGTATCTACAATGCTCATTCCTTGCACTTGCGATGTGCTGTCAACCCAACAGGAACATGCGCATCTTGCCAACACTATCAGATTGCGAGCAAGAATGATTTATGAGTTCGCCTACCAGTCTTCCTGGGATTCTAACAGTGGTGAGGTGGGGTTAGGTAGGGTCGGGCTAGGCTTGGATACAATTGTTGATATCGATTTAGAGTGCGTAAAATATGCATCTTATACCTGTTCATTCGTCCATGCTACGTTCCGTAGGCTACGACGAGGCAACCAGTACCTTACTCGTAGTCTTCAGCACTGGCAAGAAATTTCAATACTTTGATGTTCCCCAAGACATGTACGATCGCCTGATGTCATCCCAATCAAAAGGCAGTTTTATGGCTAATAATATTATTAATTGTTACAATTATGCACCAGCTTAATTTAGCTTTAAAAAGGTAGGCGATCGCCTTCTTCACCATATGCCTCGCACCACCTCAAAAACTCTTCTTTGTCATAAAAGGCTTTCCACGCTCGTGGTAATTTATACCATTGATACACGGGTAGTCCGTATATTGGTAAAGACGGCGCAAGACACGATGATTGTTGAACAATGATTTGTTCCATTTGTTCTTGTAACTGACAATAGTAACGAGGTTGCTTGCAATTGCGATCACAATTGGATACTCCCGTCTCTTTGCTTCCATGTCACCTACAATCTTTCTTAAATTGTTAAGTATGTCACTCATGGTATGTCTAAGAAAGCACTATCAATCCCACCTGCGGCACAGGGGCTGCTGGACGCGATCGCCACTTGCACCAACGAAATTATTTGGACCCGTAGCACAGACGATACGCCTGCAACTTATTTGCTTCCCTTGGGAAAAGTGGTATTTCAAGGTCTAGTTCGCCCCGGTGATACTCGCCCTGATGGTAGCAAATGGACGGGTGAAAAACCGATGTATTTAATTGTGTATCATCACCCACTAAATAAGTCGGGTATGTGCGATGCCCACTGGTTCAACCTAGAGGTGGTGGACGTGGATGCGATTGAAGTTATTGAATCGGAATCACTACTTGAATAAAATCATTCGGCAACCTAGGGTCTGTTAATGGGGTCAGCCCAAAATATGATTGCAACGGATGGACACCCACTCCATTTGAAATAAATCTTTGATAACTTTGTTCATAAAAATATCTGTCAATCAAACGCCGTACATTTACTGAAAGTAGTACATATTCTGGTGTAATGTTAGACTGACACAGAATTTGGTCGCGTTGACAGTTAATAGTCTCAAGAATTTTTTGTGCAGTCAACTCATCGCTCTCGTTAACAAGATCAAGAGTGCGTGAGGAATGCTCCCCTCGTATTGCGTTTTGAACAGAGGCGTGATAGTTGTTTACCATCGCGGTCCAACGATGG
Source organism: uncultured bacterium (assembly GCA_964246695.1). Classification (GTDB taxonomy): domain Bacteria; phylum Cyanobacteriota; class Cyanobacteriia; order Cyanobacteriales; family Nostocaceae; genus Stigonema. The sequence continues at coordinate 1,427 of CAXTSI010000061.1, read as the reverse complement.
GATAGCTCTTGAAATGCCTCGCCACCACGATATCCAAAGTCGCTACAAACAAGTTGTGATTCTTGTCGAACTTTCTTTTGTAATTCAATGTTGCGTCGCAACCGTTTTTCGTCAGAAGTACACTCAAAATCCGCGCAGTAAAAAACCATATCTTCATTCACGTTCGGGGTATGCAGCGCGTTACATACCCTGCCACTGAAATCACTGTAATAATATTCACAATTTGAACAGCAGCTAACAAATTCTTTCATTACCCAAACAAACTCCTCGGACTCAACCCAAAAAGCGAAGAATTCCTCCCCAGCCCGTAAAGCTTAGTATGTGTTGCCCCTAGCATCCTTGACTGGGATTCTAGACGAACGGGAACGTTAATACCGTTGACGTTGATGATTGCGTACTGGTCTTTCATTTTACACCTTAAACTCGTTTAAGTCCTTGCCGAATTCTTCAGCGATCGCCAGCATTTCCAACCAAGTTGGTTCCGTCTCGCCTCTTTCGATAAGGCTTATTCTAGCCTGATTCAGGGTCGTAGTTTTGCGACGGTTGCAAGCTTCAGCCAATTCGGTCTGGTCTATTCTGTGTCGCCGCCGACACATAAGGATGCGCTCACCAAGTCCCACTAAAGCTTCTTTATATGGTGTGTTTGCTGAAGCGTTGTTGCTTGCGCCATTATTATTTATTCCCATTTTTAATATTTATCCGTTTTCTTTATAAATATGGCATCTATCCAAAGTATAAGCGCGTCAACTATTAATCTTGTCTAAATAGTATCGCTTTTAATCTACGTGTGTCTCTAGAATCCCTCATCAAATCAGTATTGGATCGTGATGGCAAACACGGCGGAGAGGCGACCACCGTGGCTTTGCACTGCGCTCAAATGCGGGAGTGGGGGGTACGTGGCGGCAATATCGAACTGCGACCAATACAAGATGATGCCAAGGATACGCGACTAAAATTCTTTACCAACCTTTGGCAGCACAATCAATTCCTACATCGCCTCGACCATATTATGGATTGCTTTGTCTGTCGGGGTGAAATTCTGTGGTATTTCCAACCCGATCCCGAAAATCCGGGATTGTACAGAATCGAGTTTTTTGTTGGCGGACAGAACCATCCCGATCCACAATTCAAAATTTACTACAAGCCAGGTGGGCGTGAAATTGACAAAGCTTACATTCGCTATTCGTATGATTACGAGACGCCGGGAATTGCGTTAAAGCAACAACGTTGGGTAAAAATTGTCATTTCCCAAGACTGGATTGAGCAATCAGAATCCACGACCAAGCCTCTATTTGACGGGGCATTCAACGCTGGAAGCTTTGCCGGATACGAACCACAAGGAACTCCTGAATTTTCGTGGATACAAGGGACGCAGAAATACGATAATCCTTTTAAGCCTTATCTGCCAGTAGTTCTGAGTAAAAATA